>JAYEMW010000130.1:0-4194 GCA_034718555.1 Thermodesulfobacteriota bacterium | reverse complement strand
CAGCATTTATTAACCGGAGAGGTACCGAAGAGGTCGTAACGGGGTCGACTCGAAATCGATTTGTCTCGTTAATAGCGGGGCACGTGGGTTCGAATCCCACCCTCTCCGCCAAGATTGCAATCTGACTTAAGCCGTTCGGCAATTCCGCCGGTTCTCTGTCGTGTCTTCGCCCATATTCAGGTATCTGTTGGTTTAAGGATGGGCAGCGGTTCCCATGTGATAAAAGGGGTTATCCGGCGCTTGAAGCGGCCAAGATCATCGTAGTACATGACGTCGAACACATCTTCTTCCCGGCTGAAATGCTGGTTAGCCCTGTGCGGCGAGGCGTAAAATGGGATGATTCCGATTTTGTCTTGCATAAGAAGCCGTTTGCGGATACCCTCCGGATTGGCGATGGAAATGGGAATCCCGGCCTCGTGAATCGCCAGGAACATGCGTATCGTCTCTATCATTCTGCCTATGGATTCGCCTCGCATCTCAACCTTGAAACCCTCTTTCCGGTACGGGGACGGGCGCGAAACGGTAAGGTCTATGTGTGTTGTGTTGCCCCCTCGCTTAATCTCCCACGGATGACCGCTGCCTCCTCTTTTTGGATGCGCGCCGTCGATCCAATCGGCAAACTCCTCCTTGGAATATGGATCTATATATAGAAGGCCTTCGTGCCGGCCGTCGGCATATCGTCCATACATCTCTCGACCAGACAAGGAATCATCAACGGTCTCCTCCTTGCGCACCCCGGCAATATATGCGATTTTGCAATATCGGAAATAATCGTATGCTGTCATGGACGAGACTTCCGTATTCTCCGCTTTCAGGAAAAAGCCATCTTCCACCAGACGCACCATCTTTCTGGTCCTGTGCTTGCCCAGTTCCATATCCAGGCGGTAAATATCAGGCAGAGAGGCGCGTATGAGAGCACTGGGGGCGACTCCATATCTGTTACGTAATGGGTACTCGACCTGAATTCGTTTGTTGGCCTTGATCCAGTCCTTGCGAGTAACTTTCAGCCATTTGCGCGCGGATACAATTAGCGGTTTCCATGCCGCGGCCAATTGACCATGATTTTCAATCGAGTAAGAAGAGGCGCGCAGGTAATCCATCGCGCGCACACCCTTTTTCGGTTCGACCTCCAGGCCGCCGCCATCGCCGCTGACATGAGTGATGTAGAAGGTGTGCTTATACTTGTTCACGTTAAAATGATGCCACTTTTTTCCCTGGTCTGGAAACAAAACATTCCAAACGTGGTCCAAAACGGACAACTTGTGGGAGAACTCCTCCAACTCCTTAACAAAATCGAAAATTAAGGCTGTCAGTTCCATTGCGTTTTAGTTTCCAATTGTCTGGTAATTGCTTATTTCCGCCGAACGCGGAAGTCACCGGCCGGAAAAGCCAGGACAAAATTGACAGATACGAGGTTTTACACAAAATAACGTTAATGCGAAAAACGCCCCGGCTTTTCCGGTCGGGTGAATTGATTTGTTCGACATTTCGTTTTTTCGATATCCAACCTCTGTTTTTCCGTCATGAATGCTTTGGACGTTTCCAATAGTCGTTGTAGGAGATCGTCATTTATAAATTCCGGACTTGTGCATATCGAAACTATATCAGGCTTAGGCCATCCACGAGGGCGGTTAGAACCCATGCTGAATCTTTGGGAGAATGATATCCACACATCATCGTCAAGCCATATTTCAGGGGAATCAATCGGGTGGTCTACAATCCAGTGAACTCGGCAGCTTTTCCACGTTCGCATTGCGTGATACATGAAATTAGCAATGTTCGTATTCCTCTTTTGGTCCATCATATCGTGATGTTCGTCAACGTGTAAAATATGAGATGGGGGTGTTAAAGTTCCCCTTTTAACACGGTCTTTCCATCGAGAAAAAGCTTTGTGATGCTTTTCAACGATAAAAGCTATACGCTGATTACCCCAATCCAATAATTCTCGAAACCGCTTCTCGGGATTATCGATTAGGTTGAAATAGTCCAGATCAATATCCAGGATACAGCTCATTCTCCAAAATTCCTTTCATATTCCAACCTGAGTCTTTCCAATAAATTCTTTAGAGTAACGTAGCCTGAACTATTACGGTCTGGATATTCCTTTGGATCGTCCAATGCTATGCTGAGTACATCAATCAAGCAGTCCATATCCCAACGATAAAAACCGATGGGCCTTTTTCCCTTATATTGTTCAATGCGGCGATCAAGACCAAAAGCTTCTACCATAGACCAAGTATGTTTTTGTAATTCATCAAGTTCCTCGCCAGTAATAAGCATACTGACTTTAATATCTCGTGAACCTGGCTTAATCATGCTTGTTTCTCTTTTTCTTATTGTTTGTCGAACGCAAAGTTCACTGGTTGCAGGGGGTTCCAGTAAACTTGTTCGTGATAATAAAAATTGTTAAACCAAAACATTTCAAAGTGGCTTAGTCCCCTGCAATCCAGTGTAACGACTGGTTAGATGCTGTGTTTTAATAATTTTTTTGGTAGCTTATAGAATAAACCAGCCAATCCAAGGCCACAATAAACACTTCCGGATAAATATTTTTCAATTTTTCTGAATGCAGCCGATTTCTTTAAAAAACCACCAATTCGACCTGCCATTGCAGCATAAATTCCGTCGCTGATAAGACCCAAAAATACAAACGTAAGGCCAAGCGCTATCAACTGAATACCAATATTGCCTTTAGTCTCATTGGTAAATTGAGGAAGAAAAGCAATGAAGAATAATGCCGTTTTGGGGTTTAATAACTCGACAAGGCACCCTTGAATCAGAATGCCACAGTTAGACTCTTTTTGTCCTGATTCAGTATTTTCTTTGTTTTCTTTAGATAGGAACGTCTTGATTCCCAAGTATATTAGGTAAAAGCAGCCGATATTTTTTATTGTTACAAAGGCTTCAGGAGATGTTTCAAATAACTTCGCAAGACCAAGTGATATAGCAACAGAGTGGCAAAGTGCTCCAACTGAGACTCCAACAATAGACAATATGCCGCCTTTAATTCCTAAATTGATGCTTCTGGCAATAACAAACAAAACTGACGGTCCAGGAATCACTATTATTAATATAGCAGCCATTACAAATGCGAAGTACAAATTAAGATCAATCATTTTTTTATTCCTATATAAAAAACATAGCCATAATACTCTTTGTACTTATAGTACAACTGAGTTTCATGCCGTTGGTTTGCGATAAATTCTTCGGCAGATTTATTGCCTGTATTTTTTTCCAGGAAGACTTTCTGTGCATTTACTTGTGGTGCATAAAAATGTTCTATCCAGCAGTTTTCGGGCAAGATAAAGGTGGCAACCGGAGTATAACCGGCATTTTGCATTTGCGTTACTTTATTGGGGATAGTGTCAATTTCCGGATAAGCATCCATCCAAAACTCATCGATTTCAGCAGGACGTTCTTTTGTAAACCACGATACTTCCGAAACAGCAACATAACCTCCAGTTTTCAGAAATTTCCGCCATTCATTAAGTCCCCGTTCAAAGCCAATATTGTAGATTGCTCCTTCTGACCACATCAGATCTAATTCTTCATCCCGGAAAGGAAGATTATCCATCGAGCCAGCAATACCTTTTACTCTATCCTGAAGATCCAGTTTCTCAACATTCCGGTTGAACAAGTCGATGAAAATAGGAAAAAGGTCAATACCTGTAATATTTCCCGGTGCATGCTGTGCTAATACCATTGTCTGTCCACCTGATCCGCAGCCAATATCAGCAATAAGTGATTCGTTGTTAAGATTATCGATAAAACTTAATGCTTTAATCGTTACTTCAGGGCTGCCAGGTCCCTGTCTTTCTAGGTTTGAATAATATTCACAGATTAATTCAAGGTCAAATTCATGAATTGATTTATTTTCATCGTTCATAGTTTTCCCTTATTTTTAATAAGTTGTACCTTTATCAGGTTTCGGAACAGTTCATCGAACGGTGCGATCAGGCGCGGCGTTCAAAACACAACCGGAACATGTGTGAACGCTTTTTGTGTAAATAGAAAACTGATCCTCGCGATAATCCCGTCGCCTGGATTGATTTGTTATACCCTTATTGCTTTAAAATTGTTTCCATTGTTTCATGCCTGAATTCAAGAAAAAGTTTTATGTTTTCAGTACTACCAACAGGGTCACCCCATTGGAAATGATTATATTCCCAAGGGACATCGACTTCTTGATTCAAT
>JAYEMW010000129.1:0-4254 GCA_034718555.1 Thermodesulfobacteriota bacterium | reverse complement strand
AAGATAACCCTCTGGGCTCCGGTGATGGTCTTTAGTGCATCCATGCCATGGGCGAGATTATCGTTTTCCGTGCCTGCAAGGTATCTATTGACCCCAAGGGACGGCTCCTGGTCAAGGCAGTTTATTATGAGGGTGTCAATCTTTTTTTTAATATCCTTGCCGTCAAGATAGAGATGGGTCTTTGGCTGATCAACAGGCACGAGGTCTTTGTCCAGGGGAATGGAAACAAGCCCTTTTGCTATAAGGCCTGAGGCATGGATCCTTTCAAGGATCTGTTCATATCCAAGGGATTTGTTTTGTGTCAAAGGGGGTTCAGCCCATGTGTCGGATTTGTCTGATTCTATTGTTATGGATTCTACATAGGAGCCCTTGGGGTCAAGGTGCTCACTTATTTCCGTGACCTTGCCTGATATGGTTGCATGTACTGGCAGGCAGTTTGTGTCCCGAGAGTCTGCTATGAGCTGGCCTGCACTCACACTGTCGCCAACAGAGACCATTGCCTTAGAGGGCTCTCCTATATACTGCCTTAGGGGCAGTATAACCTTTTCAGGGGAGGGGAGCTCTATGAGGGTTAGGGATTGAGCCAAAAGTTTTTTAGGCAGTGTTATTCCTTTAGAGAAAAGACCCATAGTAAATACCTGATTAAAGATTGCTTAATTTTTTGCCATGAAAAAAAATCTGTCTCTTCATACATTAAGGCGGGGGAGTTGTCAAATAATTTTTTTAGGGGTGGGGGGAAAGTTTAAGATAAATTACTGCTCTATCACTCTTGTTCCTGGAGGGGGTGAAAAAGAAAAAAAATCTTTATTAAAATTATTTCTCTGCTCCCAGTTTTTAAAAAAAAATTTAGTCACTCCACTAATGTTATTGTAAACACTAACCTGTTTAATGGAAAAATTCTCCTTATCTATTTCTACTTCCAGGTGGTCAATTTCTTGTGACGGCTGTTTTGGGCTAAGCATTAAAAGCGATGCATTTACTTCTTTGCCTGGCCCTAAGGATATCAGGAAATCATCGGTTATTCCTTTCATCCCCTTAAGAATACTACTAAGGAGTTGGAGTTCCTTGCCGAATTTTTCGACAGGGTATTTATAAACCTCCCTTTTAATGGGTATATACCACCACAATGTTTCCGAGTTTGTCAGGAGAAGTTCCTCTTGCGGGGAAGCCTGTTCAAGTCGAAGGAAGTTTGGAGGTTTAAAAAAAAGTTTGCCTTTTGCCAGATCATGCCTGTCTTCTACTTTCAGCATAGCCATTGTTTTACTGATAGATTCTCTGGTGTAATCAGACGTTAACCCTGATATTTCTCCATATCTGTCACCAATTCCATTGATTATTCTTGCAAGCTGGTCATCAGGTGATGCATTTTTTACAGGGAATAATACAATAGACAAGAGAACGGAAAAAAGTACATAAAATTTAAAATTCAAAATTGCCCTCCTCTTTTAAAAACCTCCCTGGGCTTACTTCCATCAGATGGCCCAACAATTCCATCTTTTTCCATCGCCTCTATCATCCTGGCAGCCCTATTATAACCTACTCTAAGTTTACGCTGCACCTTTGAAATTGATGCCTGGCCGGTTTGTAAGACTAATTCCACTGCTTCTTCATACCTTTCATCCTTATCACCTTCTATCTCTTCCTTTTCTTCTTCCGCACTAATTTCAGAGGCTATAGAGGCGTCATATTCAGGTTTCATCTGGTTTTTCAAAAATGATATGACTCTGTTAACCTCATCTTCCGATACAAATGCGCCATGGATCCTGCTAAGCTTTGCAACGCCCGGTGGTAAAAACAACATGTCACCATCCCCTAAAAGATGCTCCGCGCCCATTACATCAAGAATAGTCCTTGAGTCCACCCTGGATGAAACCTGGAATGAGATTCTTGTAGGAAAGTTTGCCTTAATAATGCCTGTTAGAACGTCTACCGAGGGTCTTTGTGTTGCAATTATCATATGAATCCCTGCTGCTCTCGCCATCTGGGCCAGCCTTGTCACAGATTCCTCAACCTTTCTGCTCGAGGACATCATCAAATCTGCCAATTCATCAATTATTATAATAATATAAGGAAGATGTTTGTCCTTCTCCTCGCCTCCATCAGGTGCATCCAGCACTCTTTTTTTTCTCACCTTTCTGTTGTATGCATCTATATTTCTTACACCTTCTTCAGAAAGAAGGAAGTACCGCCTTTCCATTTCTTCAACAGCCCAGCCAAGGGCCTTGGTTGCCTCTTTTGGATTGGTAACTACTGGGTGTAATAAATGAGGTATGTCCTGATATGGGGCAAGCTCTATCCTTTTTGGATCAATCATTATAAATCGAACCATTGCCGGAGATGCCTTAAACAAAACACTGTTTATCATGGCATTAATCGACACGCTTTTGCCTGTCCCTGTTGCGCCGGCAACCAAGAGATGAGGCATCTTTGTAAGATCTGCAATAACCGGTTGGCCAACTATATCCATACCCAAGGCAATTGTTATTCTATTTCGGGAGCTCAGAAATGTATCGCTGGATAAAATTTCCTTTAAGGTGACAAGTTTCCTTTTGTTATTAGGTATTTCGATTCCTATGGCGGATTTTCCTGGAATCGGCGCTACAATCCGTATGCTTGATGCCCTTAGATTAAGGGCAAGATCATCTGCAAGAGAGGAAACCTTGCTTATCTTAACGCCTGGTGCAGGCTTGAATTCATACATTGTAATCACTGGGCCCGGCATGATTTCAACTACCTCGCCATCAACCCCAAAGTCTTTTAATTTACCTTCCACACGTAATGCATTGGCCCGTAAACTTTCTTTTTGGATCTCTTTTTCAAATGGTTTAGGGGGATCATCTAAAAGATCCAATTGAGGAAGCTTAAAATCACCTTCTACATTCATGAAAGGGAAAAATTCCTGCACAGGTTTTGCCGGCTTCCTTGAAGGGGTTTCAACAATATTCATCCTCTTCTCTTTTCCCTTCGTGGCCTTCTTTATAATCTTATCCCTTTGTTTTGACCGTCGGTTTCGTTCCATGTATTTGAGCCATTTTTCTTTAATGTAAAGGGATACATTAAAGAGGATTTGCCAGAGTGCCTTGAAAAACTTTCCAAATGAAAATTTGGTTATTACCATGGCGGAGATAACAAAGATGGCGGAAAAGAGCGTATATGCGCCAAAAGAGTTGAATACTTTCTTTCCAATATCCGCACAATATAAGCCTATTAATCCTCCGCTTACCATTGTCCCTCTGTAATGTATTCCATCCGGGGCATAAAGAGATAATAGAGCGGAAAATGATAGGATAAGGAGGCATAGGTTTAGTAATATCAAAATGATCCTGGAAGGGAGTCTATCCCTGAAAAAAGAGAAGGATAAAAAAAGACAACCAGCTATAAGCCAAAAAGAGGAAAAACCGCAAAGAAGGAAAAGGAGACCTGATAGGTTAGCTCCAACAGACCCAAACATGTTATGTTCATCTACAATCTTTTGTCCTGTTTCCCATAAAAGGGGATCCTGTGGGTAATAGGACAATAGACTTACCCCAAATACAAGGGTTATAAGAAAAAAAATTACCCCCCATATCTCTGTTCTTATAGGATGATTAGATGGTGCTTTAACCATCTCCTTCCCTTTTTTCATTAATAACGCTCCTGCATTAAAAGAAGGAATTATGCCTAAGGTTTCTCTATTATCTTATCAAAAATACTCCATGCCGCAGACATGGCAGGATTGTCATCCGGTAACGAGGATGTTGGATTACCCTTCATATCAAAATCATAAAGATCATCGTCTTTCGGTATAGTACCAGCCAGATCCAGCCCAAACTTTTCTACTGCCTCTTTGAGTGAGTCATTTAACCCGTCACGGGCCTGATTTATTATTAAGTATTTTTTCCTTACCTTAACCTTTAATTCATCTACTAATTTATTAATACGGGAAGTAGTCTCAATACCCCTTATAGAGGAATCGGCAACAGTAAGAAGGATATCAATATTATTTGTTGTCAACCTGCTGATATGCTCCATGCCGGCCTCGTTATCCATCACCATGAAAGGATAATTATCAATAAGCTGACCTAAATACATAGTTAATAAACTATTTGCAGCACAGTAGCAGCCGGCTCCTTCCGGTCTTCCCATGGCGATAAGGTCATAGCCTTCTCCTTCAACAATTGCCTCAGCTAATTTAATTTCCATAAAAACCTGCTTGGTCATTCCCTGTTTAACTACCCCGTCTTTCATTTCTTCTCGCCCTGTCCCTAAGGTTTC
>JAYEMW010000128.1:18944-21184 GCA_034718555.1 Thermodesulfobacteriota bacterium | reverse complement strand
ATGTTCCTTTTATAATTCATCAAACAGGCAAAGCGGATTTGAAAAGAGTAGCCGACGAATATAAAACCCTTGGTGTTGACGTGGAAGTATCGGCCTTTATAGAGGATATGGCATCGGCATACTCCAGGGCGGACCTAATTATTTGCCGCGCAGGCGCTACTACTGTAGCTGAACTTGCAGCGCTTGGTAAGCCTTCTATACTTATCCCGTATCCCCATGCAAGCCACGGACATCAGGAGATTAATGCTATGACCCTGGTACATGCTGGAGGAGCGGATATTATTCTCGAAAGATATCTTGATGGTAAGGCCCTTACAGCTAAGGTTACAAGATATATGAAGAATAGAGGTGAGCTAAGTAAAATGTCAGTTCTTGCCTCAAAGGCTGGGAGGCTGGGGGCAAGGGAGGTAATTGCCGAGGAGCTTTTAAAACTTATAAACAAGACGCAATTTATAAAAAATGACAAATAGCAGATAAGCAAATGAAGACATTTGGAAAGGTTAAAAATATACATTTAATAGGTATTGGCGGCATTGGGATGAGCGGTATAGCAGAGCTGCTCCTAAATTTGGGGTACTCTATCAGCGGCTCGGATATAAAGAAAACCGATGTGACAAAACACCTGTCGGATTGCGGCGGAAAGATATTTTTTGGCCATAAGGCCGAAAATGTTAGTGATGCGGATGTAGTAGTTTTTTCGTCAGCAGTAAAGAATGATAACCCAGAGATAATTGAGGCACAGGAGAGATCCATTCCTGTGATACCAAGGGCCGAGATGCTGGCGGAGCTAATGAGGCTTAAATATGGGATAGCCGTAGCAGGCGCCCATGGAAAGACTACAACAACCAACATGATAGGTTCAATCTTAACTGAAGGGGGCCTTGATCCAACCGTTGTTATTGGGGGGAGATTAAGCCAATGGGGAGGCTCTAATGCAAGGTTGGGAAATAGTGACTTTCTCGTGGCAGAGGCGGATGAGAGTGATGGTTCTTTTTTGGTTCTTTCTCCAAGCATGGCCATTATAACCAATATAGATTATGAGCATATAGATTTTTATCATAGCATGGATAATCTCAGGGATACATTTGCTAACTTTATCAATAAACTTCCCTTTTATGGCAGGGCAATTATTTGCCTTGATAATAAGGAGGTCCAAGGATTAATTCCGAGGCTTACAAAGAGTTATTTAACATATGGACTTAATTCACAGTCAGATATAAGGGCCAGTGATATATCAAAAAAAGGGTTGAGTACCAGTTTTGTTGTCACATTTAAGAATAGGACAATAGGTAATATCACTATTTCAGCCCCAGGTAATCATAATGTGTTGAATGCGCTGGCAGCAATCGGGGTAGGTTTAGAACTTGATATTGATTTTAAAGATATCCGGAAAGGCCTGAATAACCTTGGGGGACTTGAAAGGCGGTTTGAGGTAAAGGGTGAAAGTAACGGGATTTTATTCTTAGATGATTATGGTCATCATCCAACGGAGATAGTGCCGACTATACAGACAGCAAAGGAGTGCTGGCCTGATAGGAGACTTGTAGTAGTTTTTCAACCTCACCGTTACACCAGGACAAGAGACCTCTATGACAGGTTTGTAACATCATTTAATCAGGCGGATTTACTGGTTATTATCCCTGTTTATGGGGCAGGAGAAGAACCTATACCTGGTATTGATAGCGAGTATCTTTACCGGGGCATAAAGGGCCACGGCCACAGGGCCGTTAGCTTTTTTTCTGAAAAAAAGGACGCAGTCTCTTTTCTCCTTAAAGAGATTAGATACGGTGATCTTGTGTTAACTTTAGGTGCAGGAGATGTTCACCGTACAGGGGTAGAATTATTAGAAAAAATAGTTTCATGAATCTGGGTATATACTTCGTTTGATAGTAGATAGTTGAAGATATAAGCACGGATATAAGTGAGCCGTAAGGCGCTGCTTTGCATTTAATATCTATGGAATGAAATGGATATTCGTATAAAAAACGCCATAAAGAAAATTGGAGGTGAGGCAATACATTTCGATGTCCCTATGAGTCAATATACGACGATAAGGGCAGGCGGCAATGCAGAGGCTGTGTACAGGGCTGTGAATTTAGAAGGCTTAAGGAAAATGGTGTCCTTTCTTGTTGATGAGCAAGTCCCATATTTAACTGTAGGGAAGGGGAGCAATCTCCTTGTATTAGATGGCGGATTGGACGGGGTAGTTATTTTACTGGGAGGATCATTTGCCTTTATTG
>JAYEMW010000128.1:0-18844 GCA_034718555.1 Thermodesulfobacteriota bacterium | reverse complement strand
CATATCATTGCCCAGGCTTGTTGCCCATTGCGCAAAAAAAGGTCTAACAGGGGTGGAATTTTTGGCGGGTATTCCCGGTACAGTGGGCGGAGCTATTGCCATGAATGCTGGTAGTATGGGTGCTGAGATTAAAGATGTAGTCTGCGAGGTGTCGGTTTTAAATAGGGAAGTGACAACAGAGAGGAAAGATATATCGAGACTAAAGTTTCAATATAGAGGGCTTGCCTTAAACTTGGGAGATATAATACTAAATGCCGGATTGAACCTAAGGAGTGATAAGCCATCTTCAATTAAAGGCAGGGTTTTCTATAATATTAAACTGAGAAAAAAGAGGTTTCCCTTTGAAATGCCATCTGCCGGATCGATATTCAAGAACCCTGAAGGCGATTATGCAGGCCGGCTGATTGATTTAGCCGGTTTAAAGGGCAAAAGCATAGGAGGAGCTAAAATATCATCTGATCATGCAAATATTATTATTACAAAGGGAAAGCCCTCTGCCTCGGACATAGTGGAATTGATGAATTTGGCAGCCGGCAAGGTTAAAGAGTTATTTAATATAACTTTATTGCCTGAGATAAAGATAGTAGGAAAGCCCCATCAGAGGCTTTAATTTTTTAATCTTAGTTTTACATATTAAATAAAGAAATGGATTATGAAAAGAACATCTGTATTAGAAAAGCAGTCAATAAAGAGAGATAGGAGAAGGGATTTTTTTCTACTAAAAAGGACCTTGGGACAATTGGGCTTTGGTATGATTAAGGTATTTCTTTTTATATTTATACTTGGAATCCTCTCCCTGGCATTTATATATGGATATAGACTTCTTTCCGTTTCTGACTATCTCAGATTAGACAATATTGTTATTTCAGGGATTAAAGAAGATCTTAGAAAAGAATTGATTGATATATCAGGAATAAAGGAAAAAGAAAACTATCTATCTATTGATACTTCTCGTTTAAAGAAAAATATAGAGAGACATCCATGGATAAAATCCGTCACCCTAAAAAAGAAATTTCCTCGTACACTATATATCAATGCAGAAAGGGAGGAGGTGTCTGCAATTGTAATTTTAGGAGGCAGGTCGTATTTCATGGATAAAGAAGGATTTGTATTTAAAGAGGTTGAAAGAAGTGATTGCATTGATTCTCCCGCAGTAACCGGACTAAGCATGGATAAAATTAAAAACGGTAAATTTCTGAAAATTGCCGCCTCATTATTAAATATAATCCGCATTGAAGACAGACTATTATCATTAAGGGAATTGTCAGAGATTCATATCGATAATTATGGGGCAATTACTGTTTACTTTAATAAATTGCCATTAAAAATATTTGTGGGGAAAGATGCGTTTAAGAGAAAAATAAATCTGCTGAAACATGTTATGAAAAATCTCGAGGATAATCATCAACTCTATCGAATCACGTCTATAGATTTAGATTATAGCGATAGAGCTGTTGTCGCGTTTAATGAAAAGGTGATTTAGCGACGAGCAGTTTTTTTCCTCTCTTTTTAGAGAGTTAACTGTATAACAAATAGCAGTACAAACAAGGAGGGTTGATTATGATGGAGGAATTGGTAGTTGGCCTTGATATTGGCACGAGCAAAATTTGTGCAGTAGTTGGCGAAGTGAGGGCTGATGGGATAGTTGAAATTATAGGAATGGGCTCTCACCCATCTGTCGGCCTTAGAAAGGGCGTAGTCGTTAATATAGATAATACGGTAAATAGCATCAAAGAGGCCGTAGAAGAAGCGGAGACTATGGCTGGATGTGAGATCAGTTCGGTTTTTGCCGGCATTGCAGGAGGGCATGTAAAAGGTTTTAACAGCCACGGAGTTATAGCCTTAAAGAACAGGGAGGTAAGTAAGCGTGACATAGAGAGGGTGATTGATGCGGCAAGGGCAGTTGCAATACCCATGGACAGAGAGGTCATACATACCCTGCCCCAGGAGTTTATCGTTGATGACCAGGCAGGTATTAGCCATCCTGCAGGCATGTCTGGTGTTCGTCTTGAAGTGAAGGTTCATATTGTAACTGGTGCGGTTACATCAGCTCAGAATATTATTAGATGTGCAAACAGGGCAGGTCTGGACGTTTATGATATTGTTCTTGAATCCCTTGCATCGAGTGAGGCCGTACTAACGGATGAGGAAAGAAATTTGGGTGTTGCATTAGTAGACTTTGGAGGTGGCACAACGGATCTGGCAATATTTTCCCAAGGCTCTATTAAACATACATCTGTTCTGGCCTTAGGCGGTGATAATCTTACAAACGATGTGGCTATTGGTATCAGAACACCCTTTAAAGAAGCGGAAAAAATTAAGATAAAGTACGGGAGTGCCCTTAGTTCACTAATCGGAAAGGATGAAACTGTTGAGGTCCCCAGTGTAGGCGGAGGGAAGCCAAGAGTTATAAGCAGGGAATTGCTCGGAGAGATTTTAGAGCTTAGGGTAGTAGAAGTTTTCGAGCTTATCCAACAGGAAATGATCAAGTCAGGCTATGACGACCTGGTAATCTCCGGTGTCGTTGTTACCGGTGGCGCTTCCCTTCTTCCAGGGGTTCCGGAGATTGTGGAACAGGTTTTCAATATGCCGTCCAGGATTGGTTATCCCATTAATATTGGAGGGTTAAAGGATATTATCAACAGCCCGATGTATGCAACGGCAGTTGGCTTGGTACTCCATGGAGTAAATTCACAACAGGGAGAAAAGAAATTCAGGATAAGGGACGCAAATATATTTAACAAGGTTATATCGAGAATGAAAAGATGGTTTGTTAATGGGGATTAAACAAAAATTTAAAGAAAGGGGGAAATTATGAGATATGAATTCGTTGAAGCCAATCCAAGCGCCAAGATAAAGGTTTTTGGCGTTGGAGGCGCAGGAAACAATGCAGTTAATAATATGATTGCTGCCGGGCTTAAAGGGGTAGACTTTATTAGTACAAATACCGATAAACAGGCCCTTGATGTAAGCTCTTGCCTGAATAAGCTGCAATTAGGCGCAAATATGACCCATGGGCTGGGGTCCGGCGCAGACCCGGAGAAAGGAGCGATGGCTGCAGAGGAAAGCGTAGAGGTAATTAGGGCTGCTGCAGAAGATGCAGATATGGTTTTTATAACAGCAGGTATGGGAGGAGGAACAGGCACAGGGGCGTCGCCGATAATTGCCAGGGAAAGCAAGAATCTCGGGGCTCTTACAGTAGGGATTGTGACAAAGCCCTTTGATTTTGAGGGTGAAAAGAGAATGAAAACAGCTATGCTTGGTATTGAGGAGTTGAAAAAAGAGGTTGACACCCTGCTAATTATTCCTAATCAAAGGCTTAAGGCGATGGGGAATAAAGATACCTCTTTTTTAGAGCTAATGAAAAAGGCTGATGATGTTCTGTTATATGCTGTTAAAGGGATATCCGATCTCATTATTATTCCTGGGTTTATAAATCTTGATTTTGCCGATGTTAGAAAAGTTATGGAGAAAATGGGGACTGCTATAATGGGCACAGGTACAGCCAGCGGCGAAAATAAGGCCATTGAAGCCGCTCAAACGGCCATTAATAGCCCGCTGTTAGAGGACATCTCAATTAATCAGGCAAAGGGTGTGCTTATCAACATCACAGGCTCTACTAAAATGAGTATGGATGAAATAAGTGAGGCGTCAACATTTGTAAAAGATGAGGTTCATGCCGGCGCAGAGATTATATGGGGAATGGTATTTGATGAGACTATGGGCGATGAGATACGCATAACTGTCATTGCCACCGGTATTGGAGACAAGAAGGAAAGGAAGGTTATTAACTTGCGCGGCATTAATTCTGAAAATGCAAATGAAGACTGGCATTCAACGGCAAAAGAGGATCTTGATAAGCCAACATTCCAGAGACGACTGGCTAATGATGATAAATATCAGCAGAGCTACGATTTAAACCCTGCTAAGAAGGGGATATTCCATAGGGTTTTTCAGAAGGATGATCTTGATTATCCTACATTTTTAAGGAAGCAAGCAGATTGATGGACAAAATAACCACTCTCCACAGGAAAAGACTGTCGCAGGAGAGAGGGGTAATAAAAAAGGATTGGGGTGGTAAACTATCTGTAGCCCTGATTTATCCGAACCATTACTCCATTGGAATGTCCAACCTTGGCTTCCAGGCAATCTATGGGATACTGAATGATAATACTAATATAGTATCAGAGAGGGTATTTTTGCCTGATGCAGAAGAGTTATCTATTTATAAAATGACAAAACCTCCTATTCTTTCTTTAGAATCGCAGGCCCCTCTCACAAAATTTGATATTTTAGCGTTTTCCATTTCCTTTGAAAATGATTATCTAAATATCCTTTCCATACTTGATTTGAGCAAGATTCCTGTTTTAAGTAAAGACAGGGAAGAAGGTTACCCCTTAATCATAGCAGGTGGCGCAACAACATTTATGAATCCTGAGCCCCTTGCCGATGTTATAGATTGTTTTTTAATAGGAGAAGGCGAGGTGATTTTAGAGAACTTTTTTGAAGCCTACATTGGTCTCCGGTTATATGATGCTAAAAAAAGAGAGGCTCTCGAGGCGCTTGCAAGGGATGTAACAGGCGTTTACTGTCCTTCTCTCTTTGATGTAGAATATAATTCAGAGGGATTGATAGCTTCTTTTGAGCCTTTAGTATCCTCTTTGCCCCATAGAGTGAAGGTCGCAAGAAACATACCATTTAAAGGGCCGATGCTGCGGTCAAGGATAGTAACCCCCCTTACGGAGTTTTCCGATACTATCCTTGTGGAATTGAACCGTGGTTGCGGTTATTCTTGCAGATTTTGTGCTGCCGGATATTTCTATAGACCGCCTAGAATGTTAGGAAAAGAACTTGTAATTGAGTCATTAAAAGAAATTTTGACTGAGAATTTCAGGATAGGCCTTATAAGTCCAACAATCTCTGATGTGCCGGGGATAGAAGATATAACCGGTTTTGTTATTGAGAAAGGTGGAAGTTTTTCAGTATCTTCCATGAGGGCGGATTCATTGACGGAAGGACTAATGGAAAATCTAAAGAAAAATGGTCAGAAAACCATTACTATGGCTCCAGAGGCTGGTAGCGAACGTTTAAGGAGGGTTATCAACAAAAAGGTTACCACTGAGGAAATTATTGATGCCATTATACTTATCACTAAGACAGGATTTTTTCATATAAAGCTTTATTTTATGATTGGTCTTCCAACTGAGACAAGGGAGGATATAAAGGCTATTGTTAGCATGGTTAAATCCATACGTCACAATATAATAAAGGAAAGCCGACACAGGAAACGGATTGGCAGAATAAGGCTAAGCGTTAATTGTTTTATTCCAAAGCCGTCTACGCCTTTTCAGTGGTTACCAATGGATACAGTTGAATCTCTTAAGGAAAAACAAAGATTATTAAAAAAGGGCTTATCAGGGCAGGGTGGTGTCAATGTCAGTTTTGATATACCAAAATGGTCCTATATCCAGACCTTGCTTTCCATGGGTGACAGACGTGTTGGAAAGATGCTCTTAGCAACATATAAAAATGGAGGCAATTGGAAGCAAACACTGAGATCCTCGGATGTCAATCCGGATTTCTTTGTATATAGGGATAAGGATCTCAATGAAAGACTTCCATGGGATTACATTGATAATAAAGTGAAAAAATCTTTTCTTCAGGAGGAATATAATCTTGCATTTTCCTCTATAGAATCTCCAGCCTGTCGTGTTGGCAAGTGCACCAGGTGTGGTGTCTGTGAGTAACACCAACTTTGAATAGTTACTTTTGTTTTATGATTCAAGAAATGCTTTATAGCCTTTATATGCCATGTAAATATCCCCCTTGTGTACTACTTCGAATGGGGAGTGCATAGAGAGAACTGAAGGGCCGCAGTCTATAACCTCCATTCCATAAACAGCGAGAAATTTTGCTACTGTTCCCCCACCGCCTTCGTCAATTTTTCCAAGCTCTCCGGTTTGCCACACTACTTTACTCTTTGTAAAAAGATTCCTGAGCCAACCTACATACTCTGCGTTTGCGTCATTGGCGCTATATTTTCCGCCTGATCCGGTGAATTTTGTTAAGCAAAGACCATATCCAAGGCGGGCAGCATTTCTTTTCTCGTGAACATCCTGGAAGTCAGGATCAAGGGCGCCATTTACATCAGCTGACAAGGCCCTTGATTTCATTAAGATTTTGTGAATATCATGATAACGTGGTTCTTTGTTGTTGGATATCATAATGTCTGCCAAAACACTTTCTAAAAATTTTGATTTAGCGCCTGTTGCCCCGTCGCTGCCTATCTCTTCTTTATCAAAAAAGAGCGCAAGGGTTGTCTTGTTTGGGTTTTTTATGTCCATCATAGCCTTCAGGCTGGTAAATACACATGAGCGGTCATCATGACCATAGGACCCTGTAAGTCCTCTGTCCCACCCAACATCTCGTGCCGTTCCAGCCGGAACAACCTCAAGCTCGGCGCTTATAAAATCCTCCTCAACAAGTCCAAACTTCTCATTTAAGAGAATGAGCACTGCCAGTTTAAAACGCTCTTTTGTATCTTTATCATCAAAAGGCAGGGATCCAACTATGAGATTTAATTTTTCCCCAACAAATGCATCTGAAACCTTTTTATCATCTTGGACTTTTTTTGCCAGGTGCGGGAGGATATCCGCTATAGTAAACACTGGATCAGAGTCATCCTCTCCTACGACAATATCCAAAAAGCTTCCGTTTGAAAGGATTACCCTCCCATGAATCGCTAGCGGTCTGGTGAGCCATTGAAATTTTTTTATGCCGCCGTAGTAATGTGTCTTCATAAAGGCTAAGTCAATATCCTCGTAAAGGGGGTTTTGTTTAAGGTCCAGCCTTGGCGAGTCTAAATGACTTACAATTATGTTTATGCCTTCATCTATCTCCATTTTCCCGGAGATAGAAAGGGCGATTGATTTCCCTTGAAATGTCTTTATGAATTTTTTGGGGTTATTTTTTCCTGGATCTGTTGAAAAATTATTTTCAAGGGCAATCCTGGTTATTTCACTAACCGCCTCTCTTTCTGTTTTAGCCTTATTTAAAAAATTTTGATATTCTTTGTCAAAATTAAAAGCTTTTTCCTTTTCTTTTTTATCTATCTCATCCCAAACAAGTTTGGGCTTGGAGATCAGCATTTTGCTTATCTTTTCTATCTCAGCTTTTTTCATTATTTTCTCCACATTTTTTTAGACTACCTGTTATTTGGTTAATGTTGTATATCTTTTCTCTCAAACAATAATCATAAAGGCCATGAGCTACTTCTACTGCTGCCCTTGGATTAACAAAAGTTCCCGTACCTACCTGGATCGCACTTGCACCAACTATAAGAAATTCAAGTGCGTCCTTATAATCCATAATGCCCCCCAGACCAATTACAGGAATTCTTACCGCATCTGCTACTTTGTTAACAAGATAGAGGGCTATTGGCTTAATGGCAGGCCCGGATAATCCTCCTACTATATTTGACAGCTTTGGTCTTCTTGTAGAAACGTCAACAGCCATGCCTAATAAGGTGTTTGTTATTGATACGGCCTGGGCCCCTGCAGACTCGACTGCCATAGCTATTATTGATATATCAGTTACATTAGGGGTTAGTTTTACTATTACCGGCTTGGTCGTGTTATTTTTTACACGTTCCGTTACCGTGGCGGCAGTATAGGCATCCGTGCCAAAGCTCATCCCTCCCTTTTCAACGTTAGGGCATGATATATTTACCTCTAAAGCGGCGATTTTTTCAGTATCTTCTATTATTCTTGCTATCTCAGCATATTCTCTCACAGTATGCCCATATATATTTGTAATAATAGGGGCGCTAATTTTTTGAAGAGCTGGTAGTTTTTCTTTTATAAAGGCATTTACCCCAATATTAGCAAGGCCGATAGAATTTAAGAGTCCACAGGGTGTTTCTATAATCCTTGGAGGCGGATTACCAGGTATAGGTCTTAGAGAAAGACCCTTAACTATGATGGCCCCTAAAGATGAGGGGTTTAATAGTGGCTCAAGTTCATTGCCATACCCGAAGGTTCCTGATGCAGTAATAACGGGATTTTTTAAAACAAGCCCGCCTATATCTACTGACATGTCAGGTAATTCAGACACTATAGGGCCTCCCAGTCTATCATTTCAGCTAAAAATACCGGACCGTCCTGGCACACATAATAATATGGTCTATCAATATTATTGACCTTGACGGCGCAGCCCTGGCATAGACCGAGGCCGCATGCCATGTGGGACTCTAAAGAGACATAGCACCTGAGATTAAGTGAAATCGCCTTCAGAGAAATCCTTTTTAACATGTCAACTGGCCCGCAGGCATAGATTAGGGGTATCTTACTTGATTCTTGGTCGAGGTATTGATCTAACAGGTCAGTAACCTTACCCTTTGTGCCTAAGGAACCATCATCTGTTGCAAGAGATAAATCTATGCCGAGGTTTGTTAATTCATTAAAAAGAACTGTTTCCTGAGACGTAGAAAAACCAAGAAACATTTTTATTTCATGTTGATAAAGATTAATCAATGATTGGGTTAGAAAAAAAAGGGGAGCTATGCCCATTCCACCAGCCACAAGCAACGGCCTTTGACTTTTTTCCGGCAGGGGAAAACCTTTTCCTAATGGCCCTATAACTGAAATAGGATCACCTTCCTTCAAAAGGGATAAAAGGGATGTTCCTTTCCCAACTGTTTTATATAAGATCAGCAAATTATTATTATCCTGAACGCTATGGATAGAGAAAGGCCTGGCTAACAGGGGGTCCTTTTGTGCTCCAGCCAAATGGACCATTAAAAATTGGCCAGGCTTGGCAGATGATGCCAGATCATTAGAGCAGAATCCCATGAGCCATATATTCTGTGCTATCTGTTTATTAAAATTTATGTATGTTATTTCTTGAAACATCTTAGATGTGTTTTCTATTAATGATAGGATTCATTATGGTGGCGAGGGTTATTATATATTTTAATGAGTGTTTATAAAGATTAGATTAGAGTCTGAAAAATTAAAGAACCTTGGTTGCGCGTCCTTCTTTGAACAGGAAAGTGACGTTTTCTCAGGCAAAAAAGGTTATGAGCCAGATTTATTCGTGATGCAGATCGAGTTATTTACCGCTGCTTCCTTCCGGATCTGACGGGATTCATAATAATCTGTCACACGAGGTCCAGCCTCTTTAATGCTTGAAAAAATCAGTCCCAAATCCTTGTTTCTCAGAAAGGATTTTCAACCCCGCATAAGCGGATTTCGGGCTACAGGGCACCGCTAACTCCCCATCTATCGCAACCAAGGAATATCCTTGATTATATTTTATCTACTCTTTCCTTTAACTCTCTTCCTACTTTAAAAAAGGGCAATTTTTTACCCTTAACACTTATTTTTTTGCCTGTTTTAGGATTTCTCCCATCATAACCGTCATATTGTTTAATCTTAAAACTCCCTAAACCGCGAATCTCTACCCTGTCATCATTTAAAAGGGATTTTTCCATTTCTTTAAAAAAGGAATTTACAATATCTTCCGCCACCCTTATTGTGAGATTTTCAGTTTTAGCCAGTACTGTTATTAATTGAGATTTATTCATAATGTCCCCTGATTAAAAGAAGGATAATTATTAAAAGAATAGAGCCTTTATAATATAATAGTCCAAAAATCCAACAATTTATTGAGAAACGCTACCCTTAGTTATTATGCTTCTCTGTCTAATTTGTACTGAAACTATATAATCAAGTCAAGAAAAAATAGATAGTCAATTTATATTATGGAATTATTTTAAACCTTAAGGTTTTTAACACTTTTCCCAATGGCCCTACTACATCTACATGCCAATCACCAGTTTCATGGATTTGAATCTTTTTCGAACTATAAGTTCGCCATCTGGAGGATTTTACCGGCAGTTTAATCTCTGCCCTTTTCAGGTCTCCAAAATACCAAATATAGGATATTTCTGTGTGGTTTTTGCCGTTTATTACCTTTGTAAAACAATAAAGTTTTCCTACTGAGGCTGCAAAGGTATCTCCAATGCCTAATGGTTTTCTATTAATTACACCCCTGCAAATGTTAGCTTCTTCAACAAATATAGAGCTGCTCTCCTGCGCACAGGTTTTAGCCGGCATTAATAGAGGTATGCCGGCAAAAATGCAAAAAATAATGATATACAAAGATAGCTTTTTCATTAAACCTCCCACTTTGTTATAAAGAAATTTATTTTAAGAAAAGTTATGTTTTTTCAGGCCTTGCCTATTTGGAGGATTAATCCTACCGAGAAATATAAACACAAAAATCATTTTTAGCAATAATAAAATAAAGTGATATTATAATAATTTGCAGGGGTCAGAGAACAGGGGTCAGCGTTGATCTTGTAGCAGGTCTTAGTATGGCCAAAGACTTAGGTGTGACTGTTGCCTTTACATAATATCTTAAAATATTGCATCTTTTCCTGTTCCCTGACTACTGAACCCTGTGAACTGTCATTTGATGTTTTGTCTTCCAAAACGCCCCGGTTTTTAGCCGTCTGGGGTAAGAGCCTATCCCAATTTTTAAAGTATTATGCTTTACTCACTTGATTCACTTCATATTCTTCCACATTTTCATAAACACTTGAATAATCCGATGAACTCAAAACCGTATCATAAAGCCCAATATCTTCACCCTCATGTTTATCAATTCCTACATAAACAAGACTGGCATCTTCATACCGCTTGAACTTATATACAGCATCATTTATCAGTGCGCTGTTGAATACATTCAGACTGACGAGCAATTCAAAATCCTTTACAGCCAGACCTGTGACTTTCTTAAAAAGTCCTGGTTCCAATTGAGTAATAACATCCCTGAGGCAGCGTTCGCGGTAGTCGGTAAGATACATGAATACAGGCACGCGGGTGGCAAACTTGACGAGCTTTTCCTGAATCATCTTGCGTTTGCTCTTGTATTCCTTTTCTTCTTCGGTCAGTTCCTTCTTTTCCTTCGGCGTAAGATCCTCATCGTTTTTTTCCTTCCGAGTCTTTTTCACAGCTTCAGATTTATTGATGATAGTTTCAATTTCCTGATTCAGGTTTCGGAAGCCCTCGATACTCATCAGCGCTTCCATAGCCGCCTTGTTACCCATCAAGCGCTGTAATGTTGAGTTATCGACATTAACCAGAAGTGCGATTTCCCAACGCCGTGCCAGTAGTGTTGCGGTCGTTCCGCTCATCGCCATATCCAATATCCCGGCGGCATCTATCTGCTTCATGGAACTGCCGTCATAGGCCAGAACAGGCAAAAAACTAATAAATTCCTCGACTTTTCTTTCAGGGTTAGTCTCCTCGACATTCAAACGGCAACTGTAATCAGCAATTTGCCGTAACGCCCTGTCGGGCGCAAAATCAAAGATGTAACATTCCTTCTTGATAATCTCCTCACGGTTCGGCGCATCGCCGTCCGGGTTCATCACCACCCAGGGGTTTTGCACACGAAATGCAGCCTGAAAATATGTCTCCGGGCTGGAAGAATTGCGCAGCATGAATATCCAGGTCCATGGTCTGATTGTGACACCAGTAGTGAGTTTTCCGCAGGACAGAGTTATTGTCTTGGTCTGCAACGGATCATCCATAGCCTCTTTTACCGGTGGGAGCGCCTCAACACCGATGCCGGCTGCGGGTCCCGCCGCCAAAACCACCTGATAATCGCGATAAAACTTATTTTGTCTTTTCCCCAGCAGCTTGCGCATGGCATAACATGACGCCACACTCGGTAAAAACCAGAAGGTATGGTTCAACAAATTCAGCAGAGGAGCATGCGAAAACGGCATGGGCGGCTTCTTGGCGCCCATCTTTAGGTTATCCACCGTAGTCGCCTGAAACGACCCGCGTATCAAATCCAGCCACTTCTGCACCTCATCCTCATATTTGAATATAGCGTTTTCTCCTTTGCCCTCAGCGGAGAAGAAAACATTCAGGTCAAACTTGTCGAATTCCCCCTGCATGGCTATTTCGCGGATAGAATCAGGCATTTGGTAGGTCATCAGCACCATGCGAGGCAGGCAGGAATAGGGATTATCCTCACCCTCCCATTCCTGTTTGGCGGCCTGCTCATCCGAATAGGTCCAGTTGAAAATCTGTTCTTCAATAAACTCGCCAGATGCAATTGCCCGAAACGGCGTTCCCGATAGATAAAGATAAGCATCCGTAGTTATCGGCATGATTTCTTCATCGTAATAGTCGAGCCCTTCGCCCTTAGCAAACTTGATCTCCTTCTTGTCTTCCGCCTCAAACAGTTCCTTGGCATTTTCCCGCCACGCGCCCCAATGGTATTCATCAAAAATTACGCAATCCCAGTTGGTCGCATGAACCCATTCGTTTTTGGTTTTGATACCGCCGGTGCTAATGTTCTTTCCCAAATAATCCTGAAACGAGCCGAAACAAACAAAAGGCTTGTTCTTATCTGCTCCTTCATGCGTCAGCCCGTTTCGAGATATGAACTGCCAGCCTTTAAAAACAACATGGCGTTTTAAATCCTCTTCCCAGGCGATCTGTACCGCTGGCTTGAATGTCAATACCAGCACCTTCCGCCACTTCATCTTTCTTGCCAGTTGGTAGGCGGTAAAAGTCTTGCCGAAGCGCATCTTGGCATTCCAGAGAAAATGCTGCGTTTTGTCTGGGGCCTCCTTAACGGCGCGTTTGAAATATGCCGCTGTCTTTTCTATTGCCTCTCTCTGCTCCGGCCTCATTTTGAAATCCAGCGTTCGGGCCTCTTCTATTTGCTCTCCTTTTCTGACGGCAATCACTGCAGCTTTAATTTGCTCCACAGAACACTTGAACCACTCGCCTTCAGGATTCTTGAACCGTTTTCTCTCAATGCACGATGCACCTCATGATCGGTAAAGGTTGTTCCGTCATTGCGCATGGCAGATTCTTCGAGAACGATCCTGTATGGCAGTCTGCCGGGTCTTTTGGTTGGATATTGCTGCGCCACACGGCTTTTTACTTCTATCGTGGTATAGCCGACCTTGAGTAAACCCTTGTATTGAGGATTGGTGTCCTCATAGGCGTATATCGTCGGTTTCGATTTGGGGCGTTGTGGAAAAAACTTATCAGAATTCATTCGCCATCCCTCTCCTTAGTATCCGCAGATGACTCAGATTTGCGCAGATTAAAAACCAGTCTTTTGTATTGCAACTTATCTGCGTTTATCTGTGTCATCTGCGGATGATTCTTCATTCAGCCTCTTGACCTGTTTGTGCTGTTTTACCGAAACACCACTCCATTCCCGATGAATGATATTGGTTAGAATCGCGTATTCGTCCTCGCCCTCTATCTCATGATCTTTCCAGTAATCTGTCAGCTTGTTACGGTTTTCCTGCCCCATCATCCGCTGTTGAATCCACTTTTCGCTTCGACCATGCTGCTGCCAGTGATCGCGGGCGCGGTCAAGGGAGCGGGCAGGGTCACTCATATCCTGAATGCGTTCATAACCGACCTTGGCAA
Organism: Thermodesulfobacteriota bacterium; assembly: GCA_034718555.1. GTDB lineage: Bacteria > Desulfobacterota > DSM-4660 > Desulfatiglandales > B25-G16 > M55B121. The sequence continues at coordinate 5,375 of JAYEMW010000128.1, read as the reverse complement.
GCCAAAGTTTGATTGGTTCAGCCTTTGGGCTGGGAACAGATTGGATCAAATGCAGCAGTGTTTCCGGGTCAGCAACATCTGTAAGCCGCATTTTCCCATCCATTGCTTTCATTTTCAACCGGTCACAATTTGTGACCACTTCACTTCCTTCGCTTTTCAATCTGTTTTTGAGTGTCGTCCAGTATGTTTTAGCCTTTTTATAATCTTTTTGATCTGTTAATACAGCAACAATATCTATAACGGAAAAATAGCAGATTTCTTTTTCTTCGTCATAATGCCTGCGGATTTTATGACCTTCAAATATGGCTATGGCTTTATTTTTATTCATTGCTCAACTCCATCGCAAAGACTTTTATCCGCAGATTACGCAGATTTTCGCAGATTAAGAATAAATCTTTTGTCTTTTTTATTACAATTATCTGCGCCCATCTGCGTCATCTGCGGACTCCTCTTTCTTTATCCACAGATTGCACAGATGAGCGCAGATTAAAAACGAATCGTTTGTATTGCAAACGTGATACACCAAAATTAACCAACAACGCCTTGTTTAAGCCTGATGCCTTCAGATAATTGAGTACCTGCGATTCCTCCTTTCCGGAAAGAGATAATAAGGCTTTTAATTCGACAATTACAGAATCAAAGCACACAAAATCCGCCTTGTAAAATGTCCTGAGTTTCTGTTCTCTATAATAAATCGGCAATTCTTTTTCCCGTTCATAAGGAACAGACCGTGTCTGCAATTCCAGTTCAAACGCTTCTTGATAGACCGCTTCAAGAAACCCATGTCCTAAATCCGAGTGAACCGCCATCGCTGCTCCGATAATAGCATATGTCTCAGGATCTCTCTTGTCTCTATCTGCGCTCATCTGCGTCATCTGCGGATTAATATTTCTATTCGTAAGCATTGGCTACCTCCAGAAAATGCACCAGCGGGAACTCCTTCACCGGTTCATTAATATCCGCCAGATCGCCTTCATCGCTGAACAACTGCAATTGATGCTGCTTTTTCACTAAAAAAGACATCATGTAATCACGCCGTTTCAACATACTGCCATTGACAGGTGACCATTCGGAAAAGACTATCGGCTTTGGATTGTCGCCTACCGTCTTAAATGTCAGCGCATCTCCCCAGATGATATTCTTTTCGAGAATAAATTCGACAGAGTTCCTGCATTTGTCTTTTGATTTTTCCTTGAAAAGAGCAGTATATTTTCGATCGAAAATTTTAAACAATCGCTTACGACAGCCATGAACATTATCTTCCAGCAGTTCAATACCATATATGGAAGATACAGCTATCACCGCGTTCCGTTCATATTCCAGTTGGCTTTTCCTGTATCTTGCCTCAACAACACGCAGTTTCCGCTCCAGTATTTCCGTTAAAAAATTACCCGTACCGCAGGCAGGCTCCAGAAATCGCGAATCGATTCGCTCGGTTTCCTGCTTCACCAGATCGAGCATGGCATTTACTTCCTGTTTGCGGGTATAAACCTCGCCATGATCGGCTACGCGCTGCTTTGACACTACATGTTTTTCCATGGTTTCTGTCATTATTTCATTATTAGGCTAACGTTAAGCTGAGGGGCTGGGCAACGTAAACCGAAAAACTATGTTAAAGGTAATGATTTTCGGTCAAATACCGCCTTTCAAAAACGGCATGATTTTGCCCAGTCTTTCTCAAACGATTCGTTATGGCTTTTCATTTCAACAACTTATCATATCCAGCGTGCGTTCCAATCCAGAACCATAACACCCCCTCTTCTATTTCGATGGCAACTGCACGATGCTTTTTTCCTACTCGCACCGACCTGTAATTTCCAACTTTTTTAAAATGTAATGATGGATGCATTGAGTTTTCTTTGAGAGTCTCAAAATTTTTATCTGCAACTTCTTTGATGTGTTTTGGGAGCTTTTCGTATTCTTTCCAAAAAGAAGGGGAGGTGAAATGATTCATATCTTTTTAAATTTCCCTTTCTTGAAATCCGATACAGCTCTATTGGCAATGTCGTCAAGTCCCCCCGAAGCAACATCTTTCTCAAATTGCTTATCCCATTCTGATGCATCAAATTTTTCAAACCATGATCGAAATTCTTTAAGTTGCACTTCAGGCAATTCAGCTACTTCTTTTTTTATTTGTTGAACCAACATTATAATTTTACCTCACTTTCTTTCTGCCATAACGGGTGATCTCACCTGCCGCCAACACTGTGGAGCACTGAACCTTGAAAAGGTACCTGCTTTGATGCGGGGCAGACCCTCTCAAAAACCGCCGAGCTGTTGGCGGTCAGGTGGAGTGATTCGTTAGGTCCATTGATCTTTTGGCCACCCTGATTAACGACATCAAGGCTTCATTTACAGCTTCTTCAGTCGGAAACGCTTTTGCTACTTCTGGTTTAAGCAATACAATGTTGTGTGACTCTTGGTACGCCTCATAATATTTGCCGCGTATGCCAACACCAAGGTCTTCCTTTTTATATTCAGACCTTATTTCATCTTTTTTCTTAATCTTCTTCATATATCTGCCTCTCTTGTTTTGTCATAGGTCTGGCACTGATAATTCTCATCGATTTGCTTCTCTCTGTATGGGACACAATGAGCAGTTTGCCAGTTCGTGATAATCCAAATGTCAGAAACCGATACTCTTCGATTGAATGGTCGGGATCATCAAACGTAATCGATAAGGCATCGCCAAACACTGTAGTAGCCTCCTGAAAAGAAACGCCATGTTTCTTTAGATTGGACTTCGCTTTTCTTTGATCCCATTCAAATTCCACGTTTCACCTTATTATTTTTTTTGGCAACTAACGTCCTGCATTACCGGCTGGCCGTGGCATTAGCAACCAACATTGAGCGTAGCAACATACGTTGAGTAACCTCCGAAAAACGCGCGTGCTCGCCAGTCCGTGTGTATGCTATTGTTCGGCATCTTTTCGCCGCTTGATTCTTCATTAACAGATTAATATAATATACTTTTTCAGTCTCAGTGTGTTGTTTGATTTCCTTTTATATCTTTTGGAATATTTGGGTTGTCATAAATGAAATTGTTCAGATTTTTTAATGTTACTAAATCTTCAGGCAAATTGATTAAAGCTTTCTCCCATGCCGTTTTGGCCTCGTGATATTTACCTTGTTCGTAATACACCTTGCCAAGGTTATTCAACGCTTCGTTGAGATGATACTGGGCAGTAGGGGGATAATTTGTAATTGCAATCTGGTAAGCTTTTATAGCTCCTTCAAGATCACCTTGTTCGTAGAGGTCTAGTCCCTTGATATAATGAGCGCGTGGGTGGTGGGGTGCTACAAGAAAGCATTTTTCCAAATATTTATCAGCCATAGTTTTGTCAAAAAAAGTATATACTATAGCATATCGACATAACACTTCGTCGGTTTCTCCTACTTTTGTTTTGGCCTCATCCATCCATTTGAGTGCTTTTTTCAGATTACCATTCTCAGCAGCTACCATCGCATGAGTAATTTCCTTAAAAATTAATTTACAACAAAATTTATATTTTAATCCAGAAGCACATGGACAAAGATCGTAGCTATCTGGGATGAAAGCTTGGGTTACTCTTAGCTCATCCGTAGGGGGATTGTAATTATCAAACCCGCCCGCAGATGCCATAGGAGAATAAAAATCTTGCCCAAATTGTTTCTTAAATGGACCGATTATTCGTTCAAAATTAGATAACGGCTCAACCACAAATGAAATTCCTTTTTTTTCGATATGTTGTTTAAATATGCTCTCAGCAGGAATGGTGGAATTAACCTGCCCCAAGCAAAATTACTGACCAACGAGGAACGAAGTAAGGTGAATATAATTACCTTAAAACTTTGCTCGAAGACGGGCGTGCTTGGGGTCAGCGTTAAATGATTTGTTCTCTTTTTGATATTTCTCTCTGTTATTATGGCTCTTGATCCTGCAACTATCAGGCAGTAGTAGTTTGCAATGGGATAACCTCATCCTTGATTTTTACCATATTTTGTTTGGCAATTTTAAGGTCGTAACTGATTTGCAGGTTCATCCAAAATTGTGCGGTGGTATTGAAGTATCTAGCTAATCTGAGAGCAGTATCAATGCTGACACCCCGTTTTTGTCTTACCACATCATTAATTCTAGGTGCTGGAATGCGCAGAGCAATTGCCAGAGCATTCACACTCATATTTAAAGGTTCAAGGTATTCTTCTTTGATGATTTCTCCAGGGTGGATTGGTCGCATGTTATTCATTATCTCTTCCTCTTAGTGGTAATCGGTTATTTCTACATCACAAGGTTCGCCAGACCATACAAAACATACACGCCATTGTTTGTTGATTCTTATACTGTGCTGTCCTTGCCTGTCTCCCCCCAACTTTTCAAGTCTGTTACCGGGTGGAGATCGTAAATCAAGTAGTTCGGCTACACTGTCAAGCATTTGGAGTTTACGTTCTGCTTGCTCCTGAAAAGCTCTGAATTGCTTTGGGCTTTTTCCTTCGTAAAGCGCTTGTGTGTGCTTGCATTTGAAGTTCTTTATCATAAATAAAAGAATATAACGAAACGCATTAAATGTCAAGAGTTATATGCTCTATTGGGAAGAGAACGATTTAATCAGCGGCGCGGCTTTTTTTGCGTCCGATGGATTTTTTTGTTGGGCAATGCTTTTCAATCAACGTCCTTTTTGCCCGTAAAACTCAGATATGGGGCTATTTCAGAGGCATTTGTCATATTTGCGCCCTAACCGTATTATTTATAGAGGTATTCGTAGGTCGAGCCTTGCCCCCAACTAAATCCTCCAATTTTTTCCTTATCCGACTCCGCTCGTTGCTCCCAACCGTCGATAGGCGTAGAATCGGTAGCCCGCATTTAGTCAAAACAGAGTCTTTCAGCGCATCACGTTCAGCTTGACGCGTTCCTTCACGATGGAATGCATATCCATCGACTTCAATGACCAGTACCGGACTTTTGTCGACTTTACGGTAAACCAGAAAATCGGTTTGAGTCCAGGGATGGATAGCATAGGTAGATTCCTCGGTGGTCAGGTGCTCTGTATCCCGAATGAGTGTTGAAAGCGGGAATTGGCAAACGACACCGTAGCCCCGATAAGCTTTCTCCTGAAGGACGGCATCGATTTCGCCGTAGGCGAGGTTCTCGGAATCGTATTTCGAAACTCGTTTTCGCTTTTTCAATACCTTTAATCGAGCTTTTGTGTAGTTACCATAAAGGAAATCGAAGATGGAACGCACCTTACCAGGAATGACCTCACAATTATTATACCGGATGTAACGAACGAAATCCGCGACATTGCCTTGACCCTCGGCCATCTCCTTCGAAACGACCAGTCGTAGCTTCTCCTGTGCGCGGGACACTGCGACGTTTAACAGATTCGGGTCGTCGGCAA
>JAYEMW010000127.1:0-4256 GCA_034718555.1 Thermodesulfobacteriota bacterium | reverse complement strand
ACATTCCCTATGAATGTCCTGCCAGGAGGCATTATAAACAAATTTGGTGGATTGGGTTAGGAAAAGCTTAGATAGAGAGAATAGGTGGGTGTGTGAAAGGATTCCGCGAAGCGGTTCTGTTCAACAACAGTTATATACTTGAAATTATACATAATTAGTGTATAATATCAGCATAATTCAGCAAGAAAAAAATTGGGCTATGATTTCTTCATACAACAGCCCAAGTCCGGAAACATAGATGAAATATAGTCTGAGCAATGCCCCTATTGACACATTGACAGACCGGTTGGCCTATATGCAGTCTCAGCGTTACTGGATTGAACGATCATTTCAGGATACAAAAAACCAGTGCGGCATGTCGGACTACCAGGCTCGTGGGTGGAGAAGCTGGCACCATCACATGACTATGGTGCTGCTCGCCATGCTGTTTTTTCTTGAAGAACGGGTGCTCCACAAGGAAGACTGCCCTATGTTGAGTTGTGGCGATATTATCAAAAAAAGATTTTGAGGAGGCAATCATGTATGAAAAGATTCGTGAAGCGTTAGAAAAAGAACTGAAAGAAATTTCCAGTTCAGGTCTTTATAAAACAGAACGCCATATTAGCTCAGTCCAGGAGGCCAGGATCAGCGTCGGTGAAAAGAAGGTATTAAACATGTGTGCTAACAATTATCTCGGCCTGGCCAACAACCCTGAAATCATTGGAGCGGTAAAGAAGGGTCTTGATACGCGGGGATTTGGGATGGCGTCCGTGCGCTTCATCTGCGGCACCCAGGACATCCATCAAGAACTGGAAAACAAAATCAGTGATTTCTTTGGGACGGATGACACCATCCTTTACTCCTCCTGTTTTGATGCCAACGGCGGGCTGTTTGAAACGCTGCTCGGCGAAAAAGATGCCGTTATTTCAGACGCCTTGAACCATGCTTCGATTATCGATGGTGTCCGTCTTTGCAAAGCCGCCCGGTATCGTTACAATCATGGTGAGATGAAATCACTCGAAAATTGTCTCAAGGAAGCTGCAAGTGCTCAGAACAGGATGATCGCCACCGACGGTGTGTTCAGCATGGATGGGGATTTTGCAAAACTGGATCAAATTTGTGATCTTGCGGAAACATACAATGCCATTGTCATGGTGGATGATAGCCACGCTACCGGTTTCGTTGGTCCCACAGGACGCGGCACGGCCGAATTGTGCGGGGTTCAAAATAGAATTGATGTTATCACCTCTACCCTGGGCAAGGCCCTTGGGGGTGGGTCAGGAGGGTTTACTACCGGTCGTAAACACATTATCGATATACTCCGACAGCGTTCCCGGCCTTACCTGTTTTCAAATTCCTTACCGCCTCCCATTGTTTCGGCAGCGCTTATGACGATTGACTTGTTAAAAGGTTCCCTGGATGCCAAGAAAAAGCTGGAGTCAAATACCAGGTTTTTCAGGGAGCGCATTTCCAGATTAGGGTTCACAATCAAGCCCGGCACTCATCCCATCGTTCCAATCATGTTAGGAGATGCCAAACTGGCCCAAGAGATAGCGGCGAGGCTTCTTGAAGAAGGAGTATACGTTGTGGGTTTCTTTTATCCGGTTGTTCCAAAAGGGGAAGCTCGAATCCGTGTACAACTTTCAGCTGCCCATACTGAAGAGGACTTGCGCTTTGCCCTGGAAAAATTTGCCAAGGTCGGTCGGGAATTGGGTGTGATAGAAAATTGATCGTTTCCTTTCAATAATATACAATCGTGTTTAAATATGAAAGGTATGTTCTCATGAAAATGAAAGCCCTTGTAAAATCCAAGGCTTCTCCCGGTATAAGGCTTGAAAATGTTCCGGTACCAGAAGTGGGAATCAATGATGTCCTAATCAAGATCCACAAGACAGCAATCTGCGGTACAGATATTCACATATACAACTGGGACGACTGGGCTCAAAAGACAATTCCAGTCCCCATGCATGTAGGTCACGAGTTTGTGGGTAAGATTGCGGAAATAGGAAATAACGTACACGACTTTAAACCAGGCGACATTGTTTCCGGTGAGGGTCATATTGTCTGTGGGCATTGCCGTAATTGTCTTGCAGGTCGTCGGCATCTCTGCATGAAGACCAGCAGTGTAGGTGTCAACCGGCCCGGTGCTTTTGCCGAATACCTGAGCATTCCGGTGACCAATGTCTGGTACTGTGATCCGAAGATTCCCATGGAAGTCCTGTCCTGTTTCGATCCTTTTGGCAACGCCACCCATACGGCTCTTTCCTATGATGTACTGGGAGAAGACGTCCTGATTACCGGCGCCGGACCTATCGGATGTATGGCGGCAGCCATCGCAAGGCATGCCGGTGCACGCTACGTCGTGGTAACAGACGTCAACCCTTACCGCCTGGATCTGGCTATGAAGATGGGTGCTACCCTGACCCTGGATGTTCGTAAAGAAACCATTGCAGGCGCCCAGAAAACACTCGGTATGAAGGAAGGTTTTGATGTTGGGATGGAAATGTCTGGAAATCCGGAAGCCCTTCGTACGATGCTCCCCAATATGTGTCATGGAGGAAAAATCGCACTCTTGGGGATCTTGCCTGTTGGTACTGCCATAGACTGGGATTTAGTTGTCTTTAACGGGTTGACCATAAAAGGTATTTACGGACGTGAGATGTTCGAAACCTGGTACAAGATGACCGTAATGCTACAGTCGGGTCTGGATATCAGTCCCATAATAACGCACCGTTTCCATTACACGCAATACAAAAAAGCCTTTGAGGTCATGCGCTCGGGCCAGTCAGGAAAGGTCATTTTAGACTGGGTCTAAGGATAACAAGGAAAATCATTTAAGGAAGCCCCTGTGCCAAACTTCTATGAGGCTCTCCGAGAATGCCCTTTTTCCTCAACTCTTTGTCATGCTCAAAAAATTATCCTCGGAATATCAACCATATACCTGCGGCAATTTTTTTCGCATTCCTCGATTTGAGAAAAAATTACTATTCTCGGACAGCCTCCTATGCCGGCTTTCCGATACCACCAAATATAGAGAATAGTAACATAAGGATGAGCGCTTGAATGATCCAGCCAATGATGCAAACACCGAGAGCACGTACTGTACTCTGATAATCAAGCGCTTGCCGTACCGCGATAACCATTGCGACTAACATCCAAATTGAGGCAACGAGAAAAACGACCCATCCCAGCCCTGGGATGACACCTAAGATTCGAATCAACCCAGGGGAGCTTGAAAAGCCAATAGTTCGCAGCAACTCACCGTGATCTGCCTTGGTCTGTGGCTCAGGAAGGAGCTTTGTCCCAATAAAGTATGTAAGGTAGGCCCAGACATACCAGCTAATAAGGGCTATAATAGTCCCTATCAAGATCCCGCTAAATCCTGCTTTTTCAATACTTCCAAATCCTGCTGCTATACTGGAAATAACAACAACTATCATGGACTGACGCAGTGCTCCTTTATCAGCCTCAACCTCCTCATATACCTTAATATCGAGCTTGGCAGCACGAATAATACGATCCATAAAGTTAGTCATATAATCCTCCTAAACTATTCAAAAGTTCACAACAAGGCTACACCCTTCGATCTGTTTAAAAACTGTTTTGCATATTTGCAGGTGGAAATGGGGCACTATAGGCTCTTTTTGAGTAAAAACACTTACTTCTTTTTCATGTCGTTAACCAGCTCTTTGATGATAGAAATAATATTGCCGCCCCTTTCTCGAGCAACACAATGCGCATCATCAACGATTTTTCCGGCCTGGCTTTGAAGATTTGAATTGGCAGGTATAACAAGGTTCATTCTCTGGTACTTCCACACCAAAAAACGGACTGCCAAACGCTCTTCCTGGCGTCTTATAAACCCAATCACACTATTCTCCTTTATTTATTTATGGGTATAAAGTACCACTGGCGGTAAAATACACTAACATCGCTTCTGCCATTGCTATCCACCCGCAAAAATTACTCCCTTTTTTTTATAACATTACTGTTTCCAATTATATTTACGCTACCTTTCCCCTGCGTTGCTCTCTTTTTTTAAAAGTAAAAACAGATAATAATAAAATATTCGTGTTTGTTCACGGTTTTCCCGATTATCAGGGGATTCAGAAAACGATAAAACAGGCAGAAATCTATGTCAAGTAAGATTCTTGATGATATGCGCTACATCTCCGATTTGTCGTCAGGCTGAAATGAGCTTAAACCCGGCCAGAAAATCTGAAGCCACCCGATTTTCACATTCCTTCTTTCATCTATACCAGGGATATAGGGTTTGA
>JAYEMW010000126.1:0-21222 GCA_034718555.1 Thermodesulfobacteriota bacterium | reverse complement strand
GGTCAAAAAAGACAGCCACTTATGAGATAAAGGTCACTGAAGGGAGTGGCGCCTTAATCGCCTCTTGCCAGGCACTGGCATACAGAAAACAAGACAAGCTCCCCTTTGATACTCTCTTATAACCTATAAGTTTCGTAACCGTTCACGGTTCACGGTTCAGGGTTAGAGAAAAGACTGAAATTGGATCCCCGAAATGCTCGTAAAAATACGGGGTTTGCCATATTATCGCCAAGTACAATGTTCCAGATTTGTGGGGGTGTGGAAGCGGTTGGTTTTCCCGTACAAAACGCTTACAAAATACCATATTGTGATGAGCATACAACCTTTGAATCCCGCTGTAAGCGGGAAACCTTTGAACCCGTGAACGGTTACTTTAATTATAAAACAGTTGCTAATTTTAAGGAGAATGAGATGAAGATAAAACACATTGACCATATTGGAATAGCAGTTAAGAGCATTGAGGAAGGTGGTAAATTTTTTACAGATATTCTTGGGCTTAAATTGGAAAATGAAGAGACTGTAGAAGAGCAAAAGGTAAAAACAGGTTTTTTCCCTATAACGGACAGTGAGATTGAACTGCTTGAATCAACTGAGCCGGACGGGCCTGTGGCCAAACATATTAATGCTCGAGGCGAAGGAATTCAACACATTGCATTCAGGGTCGAAAACATAGATGAGGCAGTTCAGGAGCTGAAAGAAAAGGGAGTCCGAATGATCGATCAAGAGCCTCGAAAAGGCGCTGGTGGCGCCAGAATAGCCTTTATACATCCAAAGGAAAGCCATGGTGTTTTAGTGGAACTATGCGAGAAGTGAGTGGGCATTGTCTCCGCATATTTTTTTAATAGTAGTTTCAGGGAGACCTGCCGCCTTCATCTCTTTAAAATAGCGACCTGGCTTAAGTAGGGGAAAATCACTTCCGAACAGTATTCTGTCAAGGTCCAATATCTGTGTAGAAACAGTGTAAATTTCTTTATCATACAGGTATGGTGAAGCGGCAGTATCAAACCATGTATTTTTTAATACCTCTTTAACGGTCTTTTTCATTAGGCGATAAAAGAAGATTCCCCCGCCCCAATGGGCAAGTATTATTTTATTATCAGGGAAGTATTTTAAAAAATTGAATATTTCTTTTAATGTTATTGATGTTTTTCCAGGGTAGTAGTGGCCGACTGATTCATTTGTGTGGAGTAATATAGGAATATCCGCCTTTTTTGCGATTTCAGCAACAGGTTTGAGGCACTTCAGTGTATCTTCTGAGATGGTGGATTTATAAAAAGCCAACTCGCCGACACCTGATATACCGGCCTCTATGCATCGTTCAAGCTCTTTTTCTGCGTTTTTAGCTGTTGGGAAAAAGGTGGAAAAACCGATTAATCTGTCTTTATTTTTTTCAACGGCCTCTATTATATAGTCATTATTTCTCTTAAAATAATCTTCCGTGTTCCATGGAAAACCAAATACTACAGATTTATCCACCCCTTCCTTATCCATATTTCTTATAAGTTCCTGTGCGCCGGAAAGCCTGGAATCCGGAGCATCATAAAGGAGTTTAAAAGCCGGCTCATCTTTAAAAAAACTCTCTCTTTTTTCCCTGATATCAGGCGGAAAAATATGTGTGTGAAAATCTATAATCATCTCTATTCCAGGATATAATTACAATGGTATTCGGTATAAACTATCACATCATTTGATAAGGGTCAATATCGATTATTAAATTCACTCCTGTTGAAGACAGAATCTTTCCCGTTACCCTGTCCACATCTTTTAACAACAGGTTAAGGTACCCTGGTCTTTTAGATTTAATTAGTATTTGCTGCCGGTATTTACCTTTTATTTTTGCTACAGGTGCCTCAACAGGACCGAGAATATCTATATTTTTCTTATAGTCATATTGGGTTTCTAAGATTTCGTCTAAGGCGTTCCTTACATGTTGGGCAATTTTTTCTGTTTCAATATTATTGTTACCAAGCAATTTTAAATTGGCCAGGAATGAGAATGGTGGATAATTGAGCTGATGTCTAAGGTTTATTTCCTTCATGAAAAATTTTTCATAGTCATGGTCCTTAGCGGCAATGATTGTGTAATGGGATGGGTTATATGTCTGAATTAAAACCCTGCCCGGAAGACTGCCTCTCCCAGTCCTCCCTGCTACCTGAGAGAGAACCTGAAAGGTAATTTCTCCTGCACGAAAATCCGGCCAGTTAAGTGACAGGTCCGCTGAGATTACACCTACAAGGGTCACGCCGGGAAAATCATGGCCCTTGGTAATCATCTGAGTTCCAACGAGAATATCCATTTCGTGGTTATGTAATCGTTTTAGGACTTGTTGTATGTTGCCCCTATGCCTCATCGTATCCCTATCCATCCTCTCTATACGGGCATCTTGGAACATATCTCTAACAATTTCCACCACCCTTTCTGTGCCAAATCCATATGGCACAAGGTTTTTGCTGTTGCAAGACGGACATTTGTCTGGAGGGTCAGTCCTGTAACCACAATAGTGACAGACAAGTTTGTTTTTATACTTGTGGTATGTAAGGCTTACTTCACAGTTAGGGCATTTTAGGGGCTCACCGCAAAGCCTGCACAAATACAGTACATTAAAGCCCCTTCTATTCAAAAACAGAATTGTCTGATTTTTTTCTGCAAAATTTTCACCAATTGCCTTTTTAAGTGGCGGGCTTATAATACCCTCATGCTTTTTATTGTTTTCAAAACGTCTCATGTCTATGATTGTTATATCAGGAAGTTTTTTTTTCAGTATCCTCTCCGGCATGGTTAGAAGTTCATACTTACCATTCAAGGAATTTTTATACGATTGTATTGAAGGGGTTCCAGATCCAAGTATAGCTAAAGCATTTAAAGCCTTTGCCCTTACAATGGCAGAGTCCCTGGCCTGGTACCTGAATCTTTCTTCTTGTTTATAGGAAAGGTCATGTTCTTCATCAATAATAATAAGCCCCAGCTTAGGAAGGGGGGCAAAAAGGGCTGACCTTGTGCCTATTACCAAATCAATTTCCCCCTTTGCTATTTTTAACCATTGATCGTATTTTTCCCCTATAGAAATAGCGCTGTGAAGGATAGACACTTTATCCCCAAGACGTGCCTTAAATAGAGATGCCAGCGAAAAAGTGAGGGCAATTTCAGGTACCATTAAAATGGATTGCCGGCCCAGAGCAATTGAGGCTAAAATAGCACGATAATAGACCTCTGTTTTACCGCTGCCGGTTACCCCATGCAAGAGATATGTAAAAAAACTGTGGGCATTGAGTTTTTCGGTTATTTTTTCTACAGCTTCTTTTTGCTTTGAATTTAATGACGGCGGCACAGGGGAATTGAAAATTGCTTGATTTTGCAGGTCCCTCACAACTGTCTTGAGAGACTTTTTCAGAAAGCCCTTCTTAACCCACTTATCAACTAAGTAGTGCCCATTGGGGAATTTTTTCGTTATTTCTCTTAGCAGTACATCTCGATTTTTGGTAAATATGTCTAAAAATTCAGATTCGTTTTTTGGGGCATTCTTTTTGCTTAGATTAATTAAATCAAAACCTGCATTTGTCTTTGCGCTAACAAATATTTTTTTTAGAGGTCCAACACTATCTAAATATCCCTTGGAGGTCATATCAGGGCTATTAGTAACTTTGGTATTTAAACCACTTGGGAGGGCTATTTTTATTATGAGACCTATTGGGTAATGATAATAGTCAGCAAGCCATTCAAAGAACTCAACTATGTCTGGATGGAAAAGTGGATATTCGTCGCTTATGTCAATTATGTTTTTTAGGCCTTTTCTGTTTTCAGCCGGTATAATCCTTAGCACATAGCCGGTCAGCTTACGCTTTGAAAAAGGAATCAGGACCCTTTTGCCAACGGCTATCTTTTCTATGAGATTGCCACTTACTGTATAGGTAAAAGTTCCCTTTACAGGAAGAGGTATGGCAACCTCCATATATATTTTTTGCAAATCTTCGGCCATCACTAATAAAAATAGATTCTTTTATTCGGAAACGCTTTTGTTAAATCTATCTCTAATGTAAGGTATTTCAAATAGATATAAATCCAGGGGCGGGTTTACCATGATACCTTTCACAGAGCATTCTTCCTTAATTCCGTTATGTAAATGGACAACCTTGTATGGGTACAAGTCTTTTTCCATCATGTCTCTGTAATCGGAAAAGATGAACAGTGAATCATGATATTTTAATAAAAGGGGCAAAAACAGTTCCTTATCAACAATAAGTTTGGAGCTTTCATTTTCCCTGTCTCCAATCAGATAGGATATTTTTCCTGCGTATCTTGTGAGGGATGTTTTTTCAACATTTATCCCAAGGTCTTTAACGTAATTCAAGGTTTCCTGGTGATTTTGGGCTATAAAAAGAAAATGATAAGGAAGACCGGCAGTATCTTCACCATCATTAATTATCCCATCAACAACGCTTAACCTGCTATCGCCATTATTTATTTGAAGGCGTTTGTGTGGTGGGCCGGAAGTTTCAGACCTATATAGGTCAGGAGACATGACATAAATTATATTTTCAATTGAATTTCCAGACTCTTGGTTAATTCCCACGACTCTATTAAGCTGTATTATCTTTAAAGTTTTTACAGAAGAGTATTTATTCGTCATAAACTCAATAATCTGGCTTGCAGGGATTATGTATGCAAAGGAATTAAAGGGGCATAAAATAGCAAAAGCTAACAATGCTGCGAGTAAGTATTTTGATTTCTTTATGATTTCCACCCTGCCTCTCTGAAATTAGATATAACAGTAAAAAAATTAATAATACAGCTTGACATTTAAATATAATTAATCTATTATATATAAATTATAGAGATAATATACTTAATTGTATATAACGATGAGGTTCCAAATGTCTGATTATATTTATTGCACAAGAAAAAAAAATAATCCACGCATCAATGTCAGGGTATGCCAAAAAAAATGCATATTTAGGGATGATTGCAAGGAATATCTGGCTCACAAGGCGACAGTTGAGAATCAATCCTCGATCTTTAATTCAGGATTGATCATGTCTCCTCTTTTAAATCCCATGGCGTCAAAACCCTGAAGCAGTCCACATTCTCGCCAGTTTGCAAAGGTATAAATAGTGGTAACGCCAACTTTTTTCATGTAATTAGGTGCATGAATAAAAAGCTATGCTCAGGCCTCCGAAATTTTTACCGAAAACCCGGATTTTTGGTAAAGCGCTAATTGCAAAAAATTATTTTTAATTGTTTATGCAAGACTCTTGTGCGTGGAGCAGGCGATTTTCCATCGCTTTGATAATAAAATGTCAAAGGCTTTTAAAATAATATGTTATATTTAAATGCGCTCAATGTCAAAACAATGTTGCACATTTTATATATATAAACTAAAATGATAAAATTCATTCCCGGAATCCTTTTGGCCTCAGGCTTATCCACGCGTTTTGGTTCTGAAAAGCTGCTCGCTTATCTTCCAACAGGTGAGAGGCTTTTGGAGAGATCACTAAAAATACATCTACAAAGTAAAATTTCACCACTTGTAATTGTAATTTCTCCAAATCTCGCCAAAATCATTTCAGAAAACATGGAGTTTCTTTCTATTTCCAGACTTAGACCTATGAGAGGTGGAGATCTTTGGTATAACTTTGAAAGCCAATGGGGTAATGGACGCTTAGTTGTTAATGAGAATTTTCAACAGGGAATCTCCTCTTCTATACAGAAGGGCCTTTTGTGTCTTAAAGATAAGGAGAAGGATAAGGGGCTATTGATTTCCCTTGCAGATCTCCCTCTCCTGACATCAAAGGAGATTAATTTTTTTATTAATAAATTCCTGATGAAACCTGGAGGAATTTTACTGCCGGTTTATAATAATCTTCCAGGGCATCCGGTAATTATTGATTTAAAGCGATTTAAGGATGATATTATAAAGATCACAGGAGATGTTGGGCTAAGGGTTATCGTCAAAAAACACCCGAGGGCGGTAAAAAAGATACCATGGCAGAGTAATTCAGTTACGTGGGATATAGACAGCACGAAAGATTTAGAAAAATTGGAGGGCATTAAATAGTGACAATATTTTGCAGGCTATTTTGACCATTTTTGGAGAGTGATTAATAAAATTTTGACGTTATAGGTGATTTTTTATGATTAAATTATCGATTGAAGAGGCCATTGGAAAACCATTGGCCCATGACATTACCAGAATTGTTCCTGGAAAATCAAAGGGTCCGGCTTTCAGAAGAGGCCATGTTCTTGCAATGGATGACCTGTCCTTATTGAAGGATATGGGAAAAAACAATGTCTACGTTTTTGATACTGATAAGGGGTACATACATGAGGATGAAGCCGCCAAAATGCTGGCCGGGGCATTTCAAAAAGAGGGATTTAGCCTTGAGGGGCCGAGGGAAGGAAGAATAAACATTAAGAGCCGAATAAATGGTCTACTTAAAATTGATTTAAGGCTATTGAAATTTATTAATAGATCAGAGACTGTTATATGTTCGACCATTCATCAAAATACTGTTTGCTCTCGAGGAATGACAGTTGCTGCTACAAGGATTATCCCAGTGGCAGTTGAGGAATCAGGATTTTTATCATTGATGAGAGAAATAAGAAAAAAAGGCCCTCTCCTGAAGATACGCCCATTTTCAAAAAAGAGGGTTGGTGTTATTGCCACAGGTGAAGAGATTGCATCGGGAAGGATTGAAAATATCTCCTTTAAGGTGCTGTCACCAAAAATTCAGTCCCTTGGTGGAAAAATTGTGTCACAAAAAATATGCCCTGACATAAAAGAGGAAATATCTGATTCTATAAAAGATATGCACAATAATGGATGTGACGTTATTATAGCAACCGGGGGGCTTTCCGTAGATGCGGATGATGTCACCCTTGACGGAATAGTCCTGTCTGGCGCTGAGCTTGTGTCTTATGGATCTCCAATTTTGCCTGGGGCCATGTTTGCGCTCGCATACATGGATGACGTTCCTATCCTTGGCATACCTGCTGCACTTTATTATTACAAGGCAACCGTGCTCGATATCTTTTTGCCGAGAGCCATGAGCGGAGACACGATAACAAGAGATGATATTGTTAACCTGGGGCATGGAGGGTTATGCTTGAATTGTCCGGAATGTAATTACCCTGTTTGTCCTTTTGGAAAGGGGTTTTGATGGGCGTACTCCTTAACAGGTTTATAGATGAAATAAAAAGACTGATTCACAATCACTCATTTGAGGGTGAAATGGTGTCTGTTTACGCACGGCCGCTGACGCCTGAAGAGGCAATAGGAAACCCGGAACACGACGATTATCCATTGCTTAAAGGAAAAGAGCGAATAATGGAGGCAGTCTTTCAGGGTGCAAGAGGTCATGCCTACTCAGATCACACCGGCAATTTTTCCGGGAGCATCGAGCAGGTTGTTAATCTTCCAATGGATTCTAATTTTCACAGGGCATTATTAATATCTACATCCAATGCTGTTTTAAAAAGGCTGGGATTGATTAAAAAAAGCTGTCACTGCAAAGACGATGATCCGGTTAACTGCGCTACATATTTAGGAGATGCGCTCAGACAGTTTTCTCCAAAACGTATTTTAATGATAGGACACCAGCCAAGACTTTTAGAGGAGATATCAAAAAAATTTGATGTCCGGATTACAGATAGAGATCCGGATAACATTGGCAGGACAAAGTCAGGGGTTATGATTGAAGATCCTGAGGAATATAAAGATATTATAGGGTGGTCAGATTTCATCTTTGCAACCGGTACTACAATTGTCAATGATACAATAGACGGCTTTTTAGTAGATTTACCGGTGATGTTTTATGGAATAACAATAAGCGGAGCGGCAAAAATTTTAGGCTTAAATCATTTCTGCCCCTTAGGGAGGTGAAATATGTCATAAGGCATATTATTCAAAACTACCATTTAGCAATACTTGAATAAATGACTAAATTAAACGACAAGATCCTTGATAAAAGATATTTAATTGGTGTAATAATTAAAACAATGATACTTTATTAATATTGTAAACGTTTAAATATGGATTTTGATTATGAGTAAAGGGCCATTAGTTGGAATAGTGATGGGGAGCTCATCTGACAGCAGTGCAATGAGTGAATGTGAAGATATGCTAACAAAATTGGGTATAGAATATGAGGTAACTGTGTCTTCCGCCCACCGTTCGCCCGATAAAACCAGGGATTATTCAATTAACGCAGCTCCCAGGGGAATAGAGGTAATCATAGGAGGAGCCGGATGGGCGGCGCACTTGGCCGGTGCATTGGCTTCGCATACAACACTGCCTGTTATAGGTGTTCCTATTGATTCCTCACCGCTGCTTGGGATAGATTCATTGCTGTCAACCGTGCAAATGCCACCGGGTGTTCCTGTGGCCACCATGTCAATAGGCAAGGGAGGAGCCAGGAATGCCGCAGTATTTGCAGCCCAGATACTGGCTCTCAAATACCCGGAAATTGCCGAAAAGGTAAAGGCATACAAAGAGGAAATGAAAGGAAGACAAAAGGGATAGGAGAAGATTGAGCTATATTGCAAGAATTGATTCAGATAAATCCCGGAAAAGGATCCTCGGCCATGCTTCAAAGGTTATAGAGGAAGGTGGTATTATTGCCTTTCCTACTGAATCTTTTTATGGATTAGGCGTAGATGCAACAAACCCTGAGGCAATAAAAAAACTCTACAAGTTAAAAAAAAGAGACTCGAATCTACCTTTACTCATTTTAATTCCGTCCATTAATGAACTTTCTAAATATGCAGTATCTGTTCCTCCACAGGCAATTATTATAGGGAAAAATTTTTGGCCGGGCGGCATAACGATGATCTTTAAATCTTCCTTTGTATTGCCGCCGGAATTAACAGCCGGCAGGGGAAAGGTAGGCATAAGGGTGTCAAGTCATCCTATAGCCAACGAACTCTCACGGACGGTTAATGTTCCTATCACAGCTACAAGCGCCAATCTTTCCGGTACGCCTCCCTGTGTCAATGCAGATCAGGTTACATGTCTTTTTGGTGATGACCTGGACTTTATATTAGACAGTGGGGAAACAGAGGGAAAAAATGCATCTACCATACTTGATGTAACAATTAATCCTCCTGTTATTATTCGAGAGGGGATCATAAGCATGGAAAAGATTGTAAAAAGCGGCATAGCAGTTGTTAAAAATACCGGAATATGAAAAAAACAAAAATTATTATAATTACCGGGCTTTCAGGTTCTGGAAAGACTACAGCGATAAATGCTATAGAAGATGCCGGTTTTTTCTGCATAGATAACCTGCCTGTAATGCTGCTGCCGAAATTTTTAGAGCTAAGAAGAGAAACCGATTCCGTAATAACAAAATTTGCCCTTGTTATGGATATGAGAGAGAAAGGTTTTCTTCAAAACTACCCACAAGTTTTTAATAAACTGAAGGAAGAGGGGTACCTATTTGAAATAATTTTTCTTGAGACATCTACAGAGGTTTTGCTCAGGAGATATAGCCTTACCAGGAGAAAACATCCTCTTAGCAATGGAGGAGGAACTCTCAAGGGAATTGAGAGAGAGATAGAAGAGTTGCAAGAACTAAGGGGCATTGCAGACCTCATAATCGACACATCGAACTATAATGTTCATGAATTGAAAGGGGTTATATTAAATCATGTAAAAAAGACAATTCCTGAAGAACAAATGGCGATTTATATCATGTCATTTGGGTTCAAATATGGAATACCCCATGATGCAGACCTTGTTATTGATGTTAGATTTTTGCCGAACCCCTATTTTGTTCAGAGATTAAAGAATCTTGATGGAACTTATGAACAGGTTAGAAAATATGTGGAAAAATGGGAGGAAACAAAAATTTTTCTCGAAAAATACTTAGACCTCCTTGAGTATATGATTCCCTTGTATGAAAAGGAAGGTAAATCATCGTTGACTATTGCCATAGGATGCACGGCAGGGATACACAGATCCGTAAGCATAGCTGATAAGATCTTTAAAGAAATAAAAAGAAAAACCAAGTTTATTACATTAACACATAGAGATATTGAACTTGATAGATAATGAAAAACTCACCCGGTAATTCAAAGGTAAAACAGCTTATAGATAAAGGTGTAAGCATTAAAAATCCTGGCGCTATCACCATAGGAGAGGATGTTTCTGTTGATCGAATATCAGGTGATAGGGTTGTCATGCATGCAGGCTCTAAAATTTTTGGTCCGAAAACATTAATCATGGCCGGTTGTGAAATTGGTTATGAATCTCCCGTTACAATTGAAAACTGCCAGTTAGGTCCCAATGTTCATCTTAGGGGGGGTTTTATGTCCCAATCTACCTTCCTGAAAAAGGTTATAGTTAGATCGGGCGCTGATATCAGGGAAGGATGTTTGCTGGAAGATGAGGCTAAGTGTGCTCATACAGTAGGTCTTAAACAGACAATACTGTTTCCATTTGTTACACTGGGAAGCCTTATTAATTTCTGTGATTGCCTTATGTCTGGAGGTACAAGCAGAGAAAACCATAGTGAGGTTGGCAGCTCTTATATTCATTTTAATTACACGCCGGATCAGGATAAGGCCACGCCTTCCCTGATCGGGGATGTTCCTTATGGGGTTATGTTAAACCAAAAGCCAATCTTTTTAGGAGGTCAGGGGGGATTGGTTGGTCCGAGCAGGATATGGTACGGTACAGTTATAGCTGCAGGGACAATATACAGGAAAGACTTTCTCAAGGGAGACGGTTTGCTTTTTGCTGGTGTAAACATAAAAAAAAAGCAGCATCTTTACCCCTATCTTTACCAGGGCCTCAAGAGGATTATCTTTAATAATATTAATTATATATCTAATATTATTGCCCTGCGCAGGTGGTATGTGGATATCCGATATCTATTCTTTGAGGCAGACGGAATGGAAAGGGCCCTTTTTGACGGGGTCATGGAAAAGATAGATATGATTATCACTGAAAGAACAAACAGATTGAGAAAGGTGTCTGAACGAATGCCCCAATCTGTTAAAGTTTATAAAGAGGTAATGAAGGAACATGCCCTTGAAACGCAGCAACAGTTGAGGATAGATTTCTATGAGCAATGGCCAAGCATTGAGGAATTTTTAAAGAACTGTTATGATAGAGAAGGGGATCTGGAGAAAAGAGACGGATTTATTAAGGTGATACAAAAGGGAATAGAGAGAAGGGGGAAGGACTACATTCAGGTTATTAGAGACTTGGAAGGTTATGAGGCAAATTTAGGCACAGAATGGCTTCAAGGGTTGGTTAGTGAAATAAATAGTGAAGCCCTAAGTTTTATTTCTTCCTTTAGATCTTAAAGTCTTGTAAAAATTAGGTGCATTACTGAATGCTTATTTCATATTGCTCAAGGTTAAAATTTGATTTTCCGATTATTATTATCTGCCGGTTTATCTGTTTTTCTAATTCCATTATAAAGGTTCTTTCTTCTTCTTTTAGGGCGCTTTCAATTTCAGTATTTACTAAAAGATAGACCTTGCCTTTGTCGCCTAAGCATGTCTCCCTTTCTAAATCCCTGAAAATGTCATGGCAGATTGCGGCATTGGATTTGACCCTCCCTCTGCCTTCACAGCATGAACAGGGTTTAGTCAAAAGGAGGTTTATGTCTTTCCTTGTTCTCTTTCTGGTCATTTCAATTAGGCCAAGATCTGACATTCCAAGTACGGTTGTCTTAACCCTATCCTTTCTCAAGGCCTCTTTTAAGGTGAGACATACCCTCTCCTTATTTGCCTCTTTCGTCATGTCAATAAAGTCAATTACAATCAAACCTCCTATATTTCGAAATCTTAACTGGTATGCAATCTCCTTAACCGCTTCAAGGTTTGTTTTTACAATGGTGTCTTCTGGACTTCTTTTCCCTACATAACTGCCCGTATTAACATCTATAGCCGTCAATGCCTCTGTTGATTCAATGATAATGTATCCGCCGGATTTTAACCATATTTTTTTATCAAGGGCGCTGTTTATCTCCGTCTCTATGCCAAAGGCATCAAATAGTGGCTCCTTTCCATTATATAGCTCAACGTAGCTCTTGAGGCTCGGGGAAAATGTATCTAAAAAGTCTATTATAGATTGATATTCCCTTTTTGAATCAATAACCAGCCTGTCAACCTCCTTGGTAAAAAGATCCCTTACAGCCCTTAAGATTATAGTTAGTTCCTTGTGAAGAAGGCTTGGGGCAGAGGATTGTTCCCGTCTTTTTTGAATGCTTTTCCACAACGTTGCTAAAAACTCCGTCTCAGATTCTAATTTTTCCCTTAATATAT
This sequence comes from Thermodesulfobacteriota bacterium, assembly GCA_034718555.1. Lineage (GTDB taxonomy): Bacteria > Desulfobacterota > DSM-4660 > Desulfatiglandales > B25-G16 > M55B121. Next base: position 8,952 of record JAYEMW010000126.1, on the reverse strand, counting down.
GCTCACTTGCCGTTCTTATTATAAAACCTGAATTAGGAGGCCTTATTTCTTCCACCAGTCTTTTTAGTCTTATTTTTTCTTTTTCATCGGTAATTCTTCGAGAAACACCGATATGACTAACAGTAGGCATAAAAACAAGGTGGCGGCCTGGAATTGTTATATGGGAGGTTAGCCTGGCCCCTTTTGTACCCAGAGGTTCCTTGGAGACTTGGACCATAATGTTTTGACCTTCCTTAAGAAGGTCCTCTATATTCACATCACAAGACTTTAAAGGCTGTGCCCCTGAATAGAAAACACTTTCTGGATTATTGTCTTCATCCTCTCCCTGCAGAATAAGTTGTTCCCAATAATGAAGGTCATTATAGGTGTCTGTGACGTACAAAAAAGCCGGCTTATTTATACCAATGTCTACAAAAGCTGACTGTATACCAGGCAAGACACGCAAAACCTTCCCAAGATAAATATTCCCTACAAGTTCCTGCCCTAAATCTCTTTTTACATATAGCTCAACAACAGTTTGATTTTCTAACAGGGCAACCCTTGTCTCATACATTTTGGCATTAATTAGCAGCTCATTGGTCATTGTTAAATCTCATAAAAACAGGACTTTTGTTTTCAAAATCTCAAGTCCGTCGATCTGTTTGTTAGGTAGAGAAAATATTTTCTCTATTATCTCTACAGGTTTCAACTCCGGGCCATTTCCGTGGGTTAAAATTAATTCCAATTTTTTATCAGATAAGATATTAAGTTCTTTCACCTGAGATCTTATATCAACTGTCTTTACACCATTTTTTCGCTTTTTGTTTACAAAGAGGGTATCCAACTGTAAAAAATTGTCTATATTAGTTTTATTGAAAGAGCCCTCTGTTTTTATATGAAAAGCACTTTCTTTGATCTTAAGGGAAGGCGTGTTTGCTGGTATTTCTTTAATAGAAACAACCTTTATGCCTGATGGCAGTTCTTTGTTAATTGTTTCAGCTACGAAAGATGTACAATTAGCGATAAATGCTTGAAAGTCCATTATTTCTTCTAAACTTTCCATCCCTACTGGAAGCGCCGTGGCAAAGGATATCTTTGGCGTAGGATGATATCCCTTAGAATAAACCAGGCTAACTCCAGCCCTCCTGAATGCCCTTATAAACATTCTTAATAGCTCTAAGTGGCTAAGATAACGCGCTTTTTCAAGTTTAGTAAAAACAACCCTGTACTTTCTTATATTGTCATTTGATGTTTTAGGATCAGAGAAAATTTCTTTATCAGGTTCAGGCATTTTTTTATTCAACACAAGAGAAGTGTACGGCCTCTCACATACACCGCAATCAGTGCAATGGTCTCTGCAATCAGGGGTTTTTTCGGCATTAACGGCCTTTTCCCACTCTTTTAGAAGGAATTCTTTAGATACGCCTGAAAGGATATGCCCCCATGGTAGTATTTCATCGTAATCTCTGTTTCTATTAAGATAAAAATCCGGGTCCAGCCCGCACTTTTCCATAGCCTTTTCCCAGATACTTACATTAAGGTGTTCGCTCCAGCTATCAAAATGTGCCCCCTGTTGCCAGGCCTCAATCAATACCCTGCTTAACCTTCTATCACCCCTTGAAAAAATTCCCTCCAGCCAACTTGCCTCTGGATTATTCCACTTCACCTTTATCCTATGGCCCTTCAGTCTTTCTCTAATATAATTTATTTTTCGTCTGCTTTCTTTAAGTCCAATCTGGGATAGCCATTGAAAGGGTGTATGCGCTTTCGGTACAAAAGAAGATATACTTACATTTAATGCATGCCTTTTTCTTCCTTTAGGCGCAAGATTCAAGATTTTTTTGCTTAAATCAACTATTGAATCAAGATCATTATCTGTCTCATATGGAAGACCTATCATGAAGTAAAGTTTGATAAGGCCCCAGCCCCCCCTAAAAATTTGCATTGATGTATCCAGTATCTGCTCGTCGGTCAGCCCTTTATTTATAATGTCTCTAAGTCTCTGGTTACCTGCCTCCGGCGCAAGGGTAAAACTGGTCTTTCGAACCTTCTTTATTTCCTCCATTAAAGGAGAGATAGCCGTGTCAACCCTTAAAGATGGAAAATTGACTGCAACATGCCTGTCTGCGAATTTTTCCATCAGTGCCTTTACTAAGGGAATTATACAACTATAATCTCCTGAACTTAACGAAAGGAGGGATAGATCTTCAAACCCTGTCTCATCCAAACCTTTTTCAGATGCGCTCATTATAGCATAGGGATCCCTTTCACGAACAGGCCTGTAAATCATCCCTGCCTGGCAAAATCGGCATCCCCTGCTGCATCCTCTCGCAATTTCAACAGTGAATCGATCATGAATCAGCTTTGTAAATGGCACTATTTGCCTTGATGGAAACGGGTGATTGTTTAGATCAGGAACTGTTGCCTTCTCAACGCAATCGTATCCATCGATCATTGGCTCGATGTATTGTAAACGGCCATCTTGATAATAATGGATTTTGAAAAAAGAAGGGATGTAAACACCTTTAAACAAAGACAAGGTCTTTAACAACTCGAACTTTTTCCTTTCCCCATCTGATTTCCATTCCTTTACTGCTTGACAAACCGATAGCATTACCTCCTCACCATCTCCTATAACAATGGCATCAAATATATCAGCAACCGGTTCCGGGCTAAAACATGCCGGGCCACCTGCTATAAGCAATGGGCTTGCGCTGTCGCGGTTTTCAGACAAAAAGGGTATGTTCGAAAGAGCAAGCATGGATAGAACATTCGTATAGCATAATTCATGTTGCAGACTAAAACCAATAATATCAAAGTCCGGCAAAGGCCGACCTGTCTCAAGAGAGGCAAGGGGAATGTTTCTTTTTCTGAGCTCATATTCCAGATCTACCCATGGGGCAAAAACCCTTTCAGCAAAAATCCAATCCTCTGAATTTAAGATTTGATATAAAATCTTTAACCCCACATGGGACATGCCAATTTCATAAATATCGGGAAAGGCCAAGGCAACAGATATATCCGTAGGAGAGAGGTACTTTTCTATGGAATTTATCTCACCCCCCAAGTACCTGCTTGGCCGTATTATTTTAGAAAACCAAGATTGTTTATATAAATTTATTGCCATGATAAAAAAAGTTAAGTTAAGTATAGGTATATTTGGCATCCTTCATTTACCAGTTTACATTTTTTTTAAACATGAAGGATGCCGTATATTTATCAGCGAAAGGTCCCGGCCATTGCTATAGTCTATCTATCTGAATTACTTATTTTATTTATAGAGAATGGAAGCATGATAGTGATTACAGCCCCTCGATTTGAAAGATTTTGTCCGGATATCTTACCATTCAAGCTATCGATAATTTTTTTAACAATAGCCAGCCCTAATCCTGATCCGCTTTCTTTTGTTGTAGAAAATGGTTTAAACATATCCTTAATTACCTTAGATTCTATTCCAGGTCCAGTATCCTCTACAGTTATTTTTACTGAATCCGTTGATTTACCCTTTACGTTAGGTTCTTTTATTTTATCCGTGGTGACACGGACTAATCCACCATTGGGCATGGCCTCATAGGCATTCAGAAAAATATTCCATAGCACCTGCTTGATCTGCTGCAAGTCAGACGTAATTGTTAATTCACTGATAAATTTGGTCTCTATGTATAATTGCTGAGTCAATTTTTGACTGTTTTGAAATACCTGAAGTGTATCTAAGATTAGTTGATTGAGATCAAATCTTTCTATCTCTATCCTTTGTGGGCGAGCAAACTGCAAAAAATCTTCTACAAGATGGTTTAACCGATCTATTTCCCGTAAAATAATGTCCATGAGTCTTTTGTTTATCTGGTCGCTATCTTTCGGTATACTGTTGCTTAATACCTGTATCGACCCGCTTATTGATGCCAACGGGTTTCTTATCTCATGAGCCATTCCTGCTGCCAGTTCACCAATCATTGCTAAATTCTCCATCCTCTTTATCTCTCGCTTCATTTCATTTAGCCTGGTTGTATCCTGAAATACCAGTATCTCACCTTTTTTGATATTATTTCGCCCTTTTAAAGGTGAAACATTTAAGAGGACATCGATTGGCCTGCCATCGGTCCCTTCGTAAGGAAGTTGGCTGAAACCATTTAGTTTATTTTGTCTAAGATAAGGCATTAAAAAAGGCATAACGTCTACAATAGGTTGCAGGATAGCATCTCCGGAATTAATATTAAATATGGTTTCTGCTCCTCTATTGAAAAGTATAATCTTACCATGCTCATCTATAGCAATAAGCCCGGATGACACACCTTGAATTATGTTTTCCTTAAGCATTTCCAGGTCAGCAATATCTTTTTGCCTGGCCTTGAGCTCATTCTTCCCTCTTCTAATCTGCTCAGACAAAAAGCTGCTTAAAAACGCCACCAAATAGAAGGCGGTTGCGTTAACGAGAATCCTGTAAAAAATTTCATTTATCAGATGTCTTTGAGTGTAAAGAAATTTATAATTCATAGGGCTAATAAGCTCGAAGTAGCTTAATACAAGAAGTGCACTGTACAAAAGACTGCTAAAAGAGGCTATTGTCACACCCCCTCTACTATAAAGTAGTGTGCTCCCGGATATTATGTTTAATATATAAAGGAAGGAGAATATGCTTTCAATGCCGCCGGTTGTGTATATAATGGCTGTTATGAATACAGTATCAAGAAGAATTTGAAGGTAGGCAAATTTAATAAGGTCTTTTACATGATTTAATGCAATGGCATACAAAAATGTCAAAAAGTATATTAGAGCAATGAGAAAGTAGAGGCTATTTAATATTTCACCGAAATATGCCTTTGTCTCCCTTACCTGAATTATAATTGCTGCCCCTAAAAGAAGAGAGACAAAGGCTATTCTCAGGAACATTAATAACTGTAGGCGGGAAAGAATTTCCTCCCTGCCATAGTCTGTATCAATTTTAACCATGGTTTTTTAGGTTATCACATTGCTGAAGCCATTTGAAATATAGGAAGATACATGGCAATCACTATGCCTCCAATAGATCCTCCCAAGAAAACCATAAGCAGTGGCTCAAGCATGGATGTCATTGCGGATACCGCGGCATCTACCTCGTCATCGTAAAAATCCGCTATTTTTTGTAACATAGCATCTAATGCCCCTGTTGCCTCTCCAACGGAAATCATTTGAGTCACCATTCCAGGAAAAACATCAGTTTCTGATAAGGGTTCAGCGATTGTCTGCCCTTCAGCGATGCTGCTTCTTGCATCAAGAATAATTTCCTCCACAACTGCATTTCCTGCTGTCTTTGCCGTTATCTCCAGGGCATCTAATATGGGAACGCCGCTGCTCACCATTGTCCCAAGAGTTCTTGTGAATCTGGCAACTGCTACTTTTTTAATGAGTTCACCAACAATTGGGAGCTTTAGAAGAAGGCTATCAATTCTCTTTTTCCCTGAAATTGTTCCATGATATCTCTTTATAAGCCACACAAAAAGAATAAATCCGCCGAGCATATAATGTATGTTTCCCTTTGTAAAGTTACTAATATTCACTACCATCTGTGTCGGCAGAGGAAGGGCCTGCCCCACGCCGGCAAAGAGATCTTGAAATACGGGTATTACAAAGATCATAATAACAGCTATAACAATAACAGCAATGCTTATAACAACAGCAGGGTAAACCAAGGCGCCTTTAATCTGGGATTTCAGTTTTTCCGATTTTTCAATATAGGTGGCCAAACGCTGGAGTATGGTATCTAAGATACCGCCAACCTCGCCTGCGGAAACAAGGCCGACAAACAGGGAATCAAACACCTTAGGATGATTCTGTAAGGCATCTGCAAGGGTAGCGCCTCCTTCAACATCTTTAGTTATTTGCTTTAGAATCCGGCGAAAAGTTTTGTTTTCATTTTGCTCTGCCAGGATATTTAGCCCCTGGACAATGGGCAAACCTGCATTGATCATCGTAGAAAACTGTCTGGTAAAAATAACAATGTCTTTTTTTGTAACCTTAGGCTGCATAAAAGAGACATTTTCGAAGAGATCTTTAGGCTTTTGTTTGAGCTTTGTAACCTCAATATTGCGCCTCTTTATTTGCACTCTGGCAATCCTCTCATCTACAGCCTCTATTTCACCTTTTATGACGCGTCCTTTTTTATTTTTACCTGACCAGATATATATAGGCATTAGCTTATTCTCCCAAGCTCTTAATTTAATAGTGATTAGTGTAAAACATTTATAAGCAAAATTTGTACCACTTTAGCGAATGACCCCTGTGCTTCGCTTCAGTGTTATTAATGTAAAAAACTTATAAATTGCACAAGAAAGTTTTATAAAAACATAAATAAGCTTAATTATATTCAGAATTTATGTCAAGAAATCTCTTTCCCATTCCAGAATTTAATTATAACAACTCAGCATTTAACTGACAACTAATTGCAACATTGAATGCCTTCATTGCCTCTCTCGGCAATGTAATTTTATCGTTACGACTTCGCCGACCAAGGCCAGGGAAGTACCATAGCAAAGGGGAATATTTTTAGCCTAAAGGGCTTGACATTTTCATTTTCAGTATTACTTGTTTTAATCGAAATCAACTTAAAAAGAAAACCTAAGGAGGATGTAATGGAAATTCAACCAATGCATGATGGAGTGCTCGTAAAGAGAATTGAAGAAGAAGAGAAGACAAAAGGAGGTATAATAATTCCCGACTCAGCAAAAGAAAAGCCAATGGAGGGGGTTGTTGTGGCTGTAGGCAGCGGAAGGGCCGGAGGAGAAGAAAACAAAAAAATCCCATTAGAGGTCAAAAAGGGAGACAAAGTTTTATTTTCAAAATATGCAGGAACAGAGATAAAAATAGAGGGCGAAGAACATCTCTTAATGAAGGAAGAGGATATTATTGCTATTGTTAAATAAATATTTTTAAATTTTTAAATTTATAATTTTAGGAGGAAGTAATTATGTCGGCAAAAGAAATTAAGTATGACATGAAGGGTCGGGAATCAATAATGAAAGGTGTTGATACCCTGGCCAATGCGGTTAAGGTAACCTTAGGACCGAAAGGACGAAATGTTATTCTTGAAAAGTCCTGGGGATCACCAACTATTACTAAGGACGGTGTAACAGTTGCTAAAGAAATCGAGCTTGAAGACAAGTTTGAGAATATGGGCGCCCAGATGGTAAAGGAAGTTGCCTCTAAAACATCCGATGTCGCTGGGGATGGGACAACAACGGCAACCTTGTTGGCTCAGTCAATATATCGTGAAGGTGCAAAACTTGTTTCCGCAGGGGTTAACCCTATGTCCCTTAAAAGGGGTATTGAGAAGGCTGTGGAAACAGTCGTAAAAGAATTAGCGACTATGTCCAATCCAACAAAAGAACAGCAGGAAATTTCTCAGGTTGGAACAATATCAGCCAATAATGATCAAACAATTGGAAATATAATAGCCGAGGCCATGGCAAAGGTAGGAAAAGAGGGAGTTATTACCGTTGAAGAGGCCAAGAGCATGGAAACAACCCTCGAAATCGTTGAGGGAATGCAGTTTGATAGAGGCTATCTTTCCCCCTACTTTGTGACGAATGCGGAAAAGATGGAGGTCTCATTGGAGGAGCCTTATATCTTGCTGCATGAGAAAAAAATAAGCAATATGAAAGATATGGTCCCACTGCTTGAGCAAATTGCAAAGATGGGAAAACCTCTCATGATAATTGCCGAAGATATAGAAGGTGAGGCCCTGGCAACCCTGGTTGTTAATAAATTAAGAGGAACCCTCAAAGTAGCTGCTGTAAAGGCCCCTGGTTTTGGAGACAGACGCAAGGCAATGCTTGAGGATATTGCAATTCTTACAGGTGGAAAGGTAATATCTGAAGACTTAGGCCTGAAATTAGAGAATGTAAATGTAAATGACCTTGGCTCAGCAAAAACAATAAACATAGATAAAGATAACACCACTATCGTTGACGGCGCTGGAAGCAGAAGTGATCTTGAGGGAAGAGTAAAGCAGATAAGAACACAAATTGATGATACTACCTCTGATTATGATAGAGAAAAACTGCAGGAGAGGCTGGCTAAACTGATCGGAGGCGTCGCAGTTATTAATGTTGGAGCTGCCACGGAGCCTGAGATGAAGGAAAAGAAGGCAAGGGTTGAGGACGCACTTAATGCAACCAGGGCTGCAGTAGAAGAAGGAATAGTTCCTGGCGGCGGCATCTCCTTTATCCGTTGCATAGAGCCTTTGTCTAAAATGAAATTGGAAGGTGATGATCAGCTTGGAGTAAATATCGTAAAGAGAGCCATTGAAGAACCGCTACGTCAAATTGCAAACAATGCAGGCATGGAAGGTTCTGTAGTAGTTGAAAAGGTTAAATCGGAAAAAGGTGCCTATGGCTTAAATGCAGAGACAGGCAAATATGAAGATCTTATCAAGGCAGGGATTATTGATCCTACTAAGGTTTCCAGGTTTGCACTTCAGAATGCCGCATCAATTTCAGGTCTTATGCTCACAACAGAGGCTATGATAGTAGAGAAACCAAAGGAAGATGCCCCTGTTCCCGCAATGCCTCCAGGCGGTGGATATGGCGGTGGAATGGGCGGAATGATGTAAATCTAACGCCAAACCATAAATTTTTACTTTATATATTTATTTTAATAAGGCGGTCGATATTCCTTCGACCGTCTTTTTTTTATAAAATTATCGTATCTACTCAGGTATCTTGCCACAAAGGCACTGAGTCACAAAGATATGGAATTATTAAATATTAAATACCATTGTCTATATATCAGGACAGGGGAATCTCTTTTTTGTTTGGCCGCAACACACATAGCCTTAGTGTGTTTAAGACATCCCTGTTTGTTTATCTATATAAAGGTAAGGGCTCACTCAAAAATAACTTCACATTTCAGGCGCCGATACATCCCGCCTGACTGCGTTGTGAAAACTCGGAATATTCCAGATATTCCTGCGTTTCCACGCCTTGTCAGGCGGGCGTC
>JAYEMW010000125.1:0-4306 GCA_034718555.1 Thermodesulfobacteriota bacterium | reverse complement strand
TGTAATTTCAGATATTTAGAAAATAATGAAACAAATAATCCAAGACCTTAAACAATAACAAAACAGAATAACAAAACAGGGTCACATCTTAAATATTAACTAATAACTTATCAAATTAGCTTTTCTGTAAGAGGTGATAAAAATCATACAATAAACCCAATAAAATTAGTAACGTTCAAAAGGTACGGCATAGGATATTCTTTACCCATTTCCGCCCAAAGCACTTTTGGGTAAAAAAACTGTTTACTTAACCGTGTTGAATGCCTTAATCAGCCTTTCCAAATTTCATTTTCACTTTTTTACCCATTTCTGCTCAAAGCCGTTTTGGGTAAGATTTAAGCGGCCTTTAATGGGTCCTTCAGTCCCTATCAACCATTATTTCTAATCGATCCAACATGGACAAACCTAATTTTTTACCCATTTCCGCCTTAGGCCGTTTTGGGTAAAAAATCATAGATGGTGTAGGGTGGTTAACCATTGTGCTGAGCACATTTATGAGAATCAAACGCTGTTTACAGCCATATCAAGACAACCACGTTTGACACCAAAGCATATTTACCCATTTCTGCTCAAGGCTGTTTTGGGTAAAAAGTTTATCGGGCTCTTATATTTTTCTATGTGCAGCGCGTTGTGCTTTGATCTGCCATCGGAGTAATAATATGAGACAAATTCTTCAAAACCTCAAAACCGGTAATATCGAACTCACCGAGGTGCCCACGCCACAGTTGAAAGAAGGACATATCCTTGTTCAGGCCAGGACATCGCTTATCTCTGCTGGCACTGAATGGATGCTCCTCAAGTTTGGCAGTACCAAACTTTTACCCATTTCCGCTCAAAGCACTTTTGGGTAAAGTTTAGTGAGAACAGTTCGGGACAGTGAACAAAACAGGACCACTACAATATTGTTTATAGCAACACTATAGCAGAAAAGTTCCCTGTGCGAGAAGGGGCCGCTCGTCGGGATAACCCTTTTTAATTACAGCATGCCTCTCATCCGATATCGCACAAGAGATTATGCGACGCGGCTGGATGCTGATTGTGAATGTGGACGTCAATGGGATCGCTTCACTGATGTTGAAGGCCGGTGGAAACAAGATATGCTTATAGGAAAAAATGGTGCAAAAATATCAATAGCGGCCTTGAATATGCATGGGCCTCTCTTCGAGCGAGTGTTGCGGTATCAGTATTATCAGGACAGGCCCGGAGTCTGCGTTCTTAAGGTAATTGAGAGTGCATACGAGAAAAAGGTAGGTGAGGAAGTCCGGTTTAATATAAAAGTGGTTGACGAGATTCCTTTAACAAAGCGCGGCAAACTAAACATACTTGATTCACGACTCAATGCACAGGGTGAAGGCTGAGCAATGAAACAGATCCTTCAAAATCTCAAAACCGATCCGCAGATTACACAGATTACGCAGATTACATGGAAATAACTTAATACATATGAAGCAAATAATCCAAAACCTCAAAACAGGTGAAACAACCCTGGAAGAACTCCCTGCTCCGCAAGTAAAGGCAGGCCACGTTCAGATTCAAACATCACGTTCCCTTATTTCTGCAGGGACTGAACGTATGCTGGTGGAATTTGGAAAGGCAAACCTTTTGGACAAGGCGCGGCAGCAGCCGGAGAAGGTCAAGATGGTCTTGGAAAAGGTCAGAACTGATGGGCTTATGCCGACTATTGATGCAGTCAGGTCAAAACTGGATAAGCCGATTCCGCTCGGGTATTGTAATTCAGGAATAATTCAGGGATTGGGGGATTTAGGAATTGAGGGATTAAAGGTCGGTGATCGGGTGGTGAGCAATGGGCCGCATGCGGAGGTGGTGTGTGTGTCCAGGAATCTCTGTGCCAGGGTGCCGGATGATGTGAGCGATGAAGAGGCCGCCTTTACCGTGGTAGGGGCCATTGGGCTCCAGGGTATTCGCCTGGCACAGCCAACTTTGGGTGAGATTTTTGTAGTCACAGGTTTAGGGCTTGTCGGACAACTCACTGTTCAGCTCCTCATGGCTCATGGCTGTAAGGTTCTTGGAGTTGATATTGACCCGGCAAGATGCAGTATAGCCCAGCAGTTCGGAGCAGAGGCGGTGGATCTTTCAAAAGGTGAAGACCCTGTTGATATGGCCGTGGGCCTTTCCCAGGGAAGAGGAGCAGATGGGGTTCTTATTACGGCAGCTACTAAAAGCAGTGAACCGGTGCACCAGGCAGCACAGATGTGCAGAAAGCGGGGACGGATTGTACTGGTAGGGGTGACCGGTTTGGAGCTCAAGCGGTCCGATTTTTATGAAAAAGAGCTCTCCTTTCAGGTTTCATGTTCATACGGGCCAGGTAGATATGATACTGGGTATGAAGAAAAAGGGCATGATTATCCTATCGGGTTTGTCCGGTGGACGGAGCAGCGTAATTTTGAGGCAGTGCTGGATTTGATGGCTTCGGGGAAGATTGATGTGAAACCGCTGATAACGCACAGATTTCGGTTTGAAGATGCGGGAAAGGCTTATGAATTAATAGCACAGAATAAGGAAGCTTATTTAGGAATAATCCTTGAGTACAATCCGCAGATTACGCAGATTACGCAGAGAGAAAAACATGAATTAGCCGCAGAAGAACGAAGATTAGCGCAGATTTATGAAAGAAGTATCCGCGTCCATCAGCGTGCATCCGTGGCTGATTCTGGTCTTACTATCGGGTTTATTGGGGCGGGGAATTTTACCGGGCAGGTGTTGTTGCCGGCGCTGAAAAAGACTGGAGCGAGGCTCAAGAGCATTGCATCCAGTGGCGGTGTATCAGGAACGCATCTGGGGAAGAAATTTGGATTTGAGGAGAGCACTACATATACAGAAAAAATCTTTTCTGATCCTGAGATCAATACGATATTCATAACCACACGGCATGATACCCATGCAGCTTTAGTTATTGAGGCCCTTAAGGCAGGTAAGAATGTATTTGTGGAAAAGCCATTGGCAATAAACAAAGATGAGTTAAATGAAATCGAAACTCTTTACAATTCAAAATCAGCCGTACTTATGGTGGGGTTCAATCGCCGCTTTAGTTCACACACGATCAAAATCAAGGATTTGCTGGTCGGACGTGCCGAGCCGCTATGCATGAATATGACGGTGAATGGCGGAAAAATCCCTGCGGATCACTGGACACAGGATCCTGTGCGGGGCGGGGGACGTATCATCGGAGAGGGATGCCATTTTATTGATTTGTTGTCATACATTGCTGATAGTCCAGTCGTAACTGTCTCGGCGGTTATGGTTGGAGGTGATGTTGCGGTGCGAAGCGACAAGATGTCAATCGTCCTTGGCTTTGCTGATGGTTCTGTGGGAACAGTCAATTACTTTTCCAATGGTTCAAAGAGTTATCCAAAAGAGACACTTGAGATTTTCAGCGATGAACGTGTGCTCAGGATGGAAAATTTTAGAGTTACAAAAGGTTATGGGTTTAAAGGATTTAAACGCTTTAAGACTTTACGCCAGGACAAGGGGCACAAGAGCGAGATAGTAGCTTTTATCGACCGCATTAAATCAGGTGGCGAGCCCTTGATCCCATTTGACCAGTTGGCAAATGCGACTGAGGCAAGTTTCGCGGCGATGGAGTCGGCGCGAGAAGGGCGCTTGATTAAATTAGCCGCCCCGATGAAATAGAAACAAAAAGGGCATTTCATTGGGCAGGCAGATGAACGCTGATGCACGCGGATTAAAGGGGGCATATCTTGGGGTTAAACGAAATGAATAGAGATGAACTAAACGAAATAGCAGAGAAAATAATAGGATAGGCTTATAAAGTGAGTAATGCACTGGGAGCTGGTTTTTTGGAGAAGGTATATGAAAATGCTCTGGCACATCAATTAATGAAAGATGGGATGAAGATTGAGCAGCAAAAGCCGATCAAAGTGCATTATGATGATGTGGTGGTTGTTGACTATTTTGGAGATTTGGTGGCGGAAGGAGCTGTGATTGTTGAGCTTAAATCGGGAAGGCGTATTGAAGGTATTCATCTGGCGCAAACGTTGAACTATCTGAAGGCGACAGGATTAAAGCTTGGGTTGATAATCAACTTTGGGAAACCCAAGGTTGAAATAAAACGGGTGGTGAACAATTTTTAGTATTTGTCCTCAGATGAACGCTGATGAACACAGGTTAATAAAAAATATCCGCGTCTATCTGTGTTTATCTGCTTGCAGCCCATAGGGCCGCATGTCTATCCGGTGAAAGTCCGGATGGGGGAATTGGCTGTTTACCCCTATAGTTATATTCGACGTCTTAATGAGGCGACTCAGTAAGGCGAAAGCTCGAAAGT
>JAYEMW010000124.1:0-21394 GCA_034718555.1 Thermodesulfobacteriota bacterium | reverse complement strand
TGTCCTTTTTCCTCAACTCTTTGTCATGCTCAAAAAATTATCCTCGGAATATCAACTATATACCTGCGGTAATTTTTTTCGCATTCCTCGATTTGAGAAAAAATTACTATTCTCGGACAGCCTCCTAGGGTCATTTGTTGATTGCTGACAATCTTCTCAAGATTTAGGTATTAAATAATGGTTTGTCAAGTAGTTGAAAATTTTACCCGGACAATAAAAGAGGTATGCAAAATAAAAGGGAAATTATTCACAGGCTGGACTTCTCACCATTCCCTACTGATCGCAGGCCCTACGACATAGAGGGAATGGTGAAACGTTGACGGATACTAAAAAATTATCCCAGTCTCTTTAAATCTTCTACAAGGACCTGAACAGCCTTGGCTGAATTCTGAAGCGCGTCGTTTTCATCATCCGTCAGCTTTATCTCTATTACTTCCTCAACACCGGATAATCCAAGCTTTACAGGCACACCTATAAACAGATCATTTATTCCATACTCGCCTTGTAAATATGTAACACATGGGAGTATCTTTTTCTTGTCCTTTAAAATCGCCTCTGCCATTTCAGTAGCAGCAGATGCAGGGGCATAGTAGGCACTGCCTGTTTTAAGCAAGCCAACAATCTCAGCACCACCATTTCTGGTTCTTTGAATAAGGGCCTCGATCCTGTCAGGCGGCATAAGCTCGGTTATTGGTATGCCTGCCACAGTAGAATATCTCGGCAATGGGACCATTGTATCTCCGTGTGCACCAAGTACAAACGCATGGGTATTCTCAACAGAAACATTAAGTTCCATTGCTATAAACGCCCTGAACCTGGCAGAGTCAAGGACTCCAGCCATCCCGATCACCTTACTCTTTTCAAAACCGCTTGTATCAAGGGCAACATGACACATTGCATCAAGGGGATTGCTTACTATGATTAAGATTGAATCAGGTGCAACAGCGGCAACTTCCTTAACAACCGTCTTCATAATACCTGCATTGGTTGAAAGAAGGTCATCCCTGCTCATCCCAGGTTTTCGAGGGATACCTGCTGTTATGATCACTATATCTGAGTCTTTTGCTGGGGAATAGTCACCGGTAGACCCAATAATCTGCGAATCATGACTCTCTATAGGCGCTGCCTCTGCAAGGTCAAGGGCCTTACCTGCAGGCACGCCTTCAAGGATATCAATTAATGCAACATCTGCAAGCTCTTTTTCGGCGACCCTCATGGCTACAGTGGCCCCAACATTTCCTGACCCAATAACGGATATTTTTTTTCTCATAATCTGTCTCCTTTCATCATTTAAGTTTGTTAAAGGTTACCCATTTTTCATTTATATGTCAATAATCATAATTTATGCAAAAAAATACATTAGGGGTTTATCCCATCTCTGTGTCCAATTAATTAAAAAATTATTATTACCGAATTGATTCTTGACACATTCATCTTATTTTCATATATTTATCCAAAGAAATTGAAGAGTTAATAAAAAGTCTTCTTGTTTGTTCATGATGCACATTTTCTACTCTTATTTTTTAATTTCTTTGCGTATACCATTTTTATAACTTTATAACTTCACTTTATTCAGGGCAAATCTCTTTCCCTTGCAGTAAAATTTTTTTTACAGGAGAATTGATTTTTGAAACAGTACTTTAAGTTATTCAAAATTTTGCTTATACTTCTATTATTTTACTCATCATTTCCCCTTCAAGCGATGTCTCAGGAGAAAAGTATCTCATCTCATGCACCCAAGGTTTCCAATAAGATCTTAGGGAAGTTAACTTTACGTAAAGCAACAATGTGTGAAAGTATAAGCGATTTTTCCCCGAAAAATGAGGCAATAGTTTTCTCTGTAGCATTAAAAAGACTGTTTTGCTTCACAAATTTCAACCCTGTGCCTAAAAAGACCACTATTTACCACATCTGGTTTTATATGGATGAGGTTATTTCAAGACATATGCTCTCACTTAATCCTCCGGAATGGTCAACATACAGCTCTATGCAGCTCCGAGATTATGATAAGGGCCCATGGAGGGTAGAAATAACGGACGAAAACAATAAAACCCTGCGTGTATTACGCTTTAGCATCACAGATTAATCAGCTATGAAAAATTTTCTCTTATATCTTTCCAGCATGCAATTGACGGATTTCGTTGATATTATATTGATCAGCTACATTATCTTCCGGCTTTATGTCCTCTTTAGGGGCACTACAGTTCTTCGTGTTCTAATCGGTATTGTATTACTGTGGTTTTTTCAAAGCATAGCCTCTTTAATGAATTTAATACTTACCAGTTGGGCCATTCAAGGAATTATCGCAGCCGCTGCTATTTTAGTTATTGTCATCTTTAGAAACGAAATCCGCTCCATCCTCCAGACAAAAAACCTAAAAACCTTGCTCTGGTCTTATTCCCGTAAAAATATACAAACCCCTGTAGAAATCATATCAGAGAGTGTATTCGAGTTAGCCAAAAAACATTACGGCGCCCTTATTATCTTTAAGGTAAAGAATAACCTTGAAGAGATTGTTCACAGCGGCATCACATGGGGTGGCACCCTTTCAAAAGAGATGATCTTGAGTATCTTCTGGCCTGGAAACCCGGTTCATGATGGCGCAGCAATTATCCAGGGTAATCAAGTATCCCAAGTAGGCACAATCTTGCCGGTATCCGGGCGTAAGAATCTCCCATCTCAGTACGGAACTCGCCATAGAGCAGCGCTTGGTTTAACGGAGAAATCCGACGGAATAGCAGTAGTCGTATCTGAAGAGACTGGTAAGGTAACCATTGCCAGGGATGGTCAACTGAATGTTTTGAGGGATAAAGACAAATTTTCAAAAACCCTAAGGGAATATCTTAATCAAAGTGATGAAGAGAAAGCCAATTCCAAAAAGAAATTCACGCTTGAGATTTCCATTGCAGCGCTTGTCTCATTTTTATTCGTAACAGCCATTTGGTTTGTTTTTGCCAGGGGCATGGATACTATTGTTACCCTTGACGTCCCTATAGAGTATATGAACCGCCCTCAGAAAATGGAAATTTTAGATACATCTGTAAATAATGTGCGTTTTCAGTTAAGCGGGTCCAGCGCAATTCTAAAATCAATCAGTCCAGACCAGGTACAGGTCCGTTTAGATCTTAGCAAAGGAGTTGTTGGAAAAAATTCATTTACCATCACAAATAAAAATGTAAACCTGCCGCCCGGGGTTTTGTTAAAGGCGATAGAGCCAAGCGTCATAGATGTTGCCCTTGACGAGCAGGTGGAAAAAGAACTGCCCATCCAGGTTGACTGGGTTGGCAAATTTCCCTCCCATCTAATTCTTACCATGGTAAAAATAAAACCTGAAAAAACTGTTGTCACGGGAGGACGTAGTATACTTGAAAAACTTTCAACAATATATACGGAAAAAGTAAGGCTTGATAAGATAGAAAAAACAGGTGAAATTAACGTCAGCCTGGCACTAAACCCTGCGTCTTTAAAGGTTGTCCAGGGATCAAATGAACAGATTAAAGTAACATACGTTGTAAAAGAAAGACCCTCTTACCTTATGGAAAGATAAATGCGATAAGGACTTTAGCAGATGAAAATATACCTGAAAGATACTCCTACTATCGATGTACACAATACAATCATAGCTGAAAAGGCAAAGGAAGTTAACTCAATGCAGATCATCCTGCATTTCATTCCCTTTTAATCTCTCAACATGTGATATGATTTCCGACATACTCTCGCTTGCTTTGCCTTTAATGAAAATATCAGTAATATCGTGGGTAAGCACTGTTTCTTCCAGGTTTAACTCTATTATTTTGGCGCCTGCCTGTCTTGCAAGCCTCGGGAGTATGTTAAAGGGTGATACAACAGCTGATGTACCTATGATTAACAAAGCCTGACAGGAGGCGGCTAATTTAGAGCTCCTCTCCATGGCTACAAGCGGAATTGCCTCTCCGAAAAAAATTACATCCGGCTTAAGTATCTTTCCGCACTCGCATTTAGGTGGATATTCACCTTCTTTTTCCTTGTAATCATAGGTTTTTTTGCACCAAAGACAGGTTAGCGCTTTAGAATTGCCATGGTATTCAATAACGTCTTTTGAGCCGGCTTCCTGATGAAGATTATCTATATTCTGGGTTATGACAGCATTAAGAAGTCCCATACTTTCTAACCTGGCAAGCCCTGCATGTGCATCGTTAGGTTTTGCCTTGCCTACAATTTCCTCCATTTCTTTCAGCATTCGCCAGACCTTTTCCGGATTATCCCGGAATGCATAAATTGATGCATACTCCTCAGGATCAAACCTGTTCCACAGCCCCTCTTTGCTCCTGAAGTCAGGTATGCCGGACTCCACTGAAATACCAGCACCAGTAAGGGCAATAGTTGCCCTCGATTCTATAATAACCCTGGCGACATTTTCAATTGATTCTTCCATAACGTCTGATACTTAGACTAATATCCACTGATCTTGCAGAATGAGTTAATGCGCCAACAGATACCAGATTTACACCTGTCTTTGCTATCTCCCCTATTGTTTCTAATGTAACACCGCCGGAGGCCTCTAAAAGAACCTTGCCTTTAGCAAGAACTACCGCCTTCTTCATATCCGTGACAGACATATTATCCAGAAGAATAGCATCCGCCCCTGCTGCAATAGCCTCTTCAAGGCCTTCAATATCCTCTACTTCCACCTCTATCTTTAATGTATGAGGCACGTTTACCTTAATTTCTTTTAATGCTCTGGTTATAGAGCCGGCGGCGGCAATATGATTATCCTTCACTAAAACTCCATCAAATAATCCATGACGGTGATTAAAGCCGCCCCCTACCCTTACTGCGTACTTTTCCAATATTCGCAAACCCGGCATAGTCTTCCTGGTGTCAATAACCTTTACCTTTGAGGGGTTTGTTTTTTCAACATATCTCCTGGTTAATGTAGCAATGCCGGAGAGATGTTGCAAGAAATTAAGGGCCGTTCTTTCTCCAATCAGTATGCCTTGCAAAAAGCCATGGATTGTTCCTATATCATAGCCGCTGGGTACAACATCTCCATCATGATAAACGCATTTAACTGTTATCTTCTGGTCTATTCTGGTAAAAACCCTTGTAAAAATTTCTATTCCTGCAAGGACCATCTCTTCTTTTGCTACCAGCCTTGCCTGCCCTTTTTTAGACCTATCTATGATAGCAGTAGTAGTTATATCACCATTTCCAATGTCTTCCTCTAAGGCGGAATCAATTATTTTATCAATCTGGAAAACACCTTCAAGCCTCACTTAAGCTCCTTAATAATTTTAATGTTATGGTTTAATTTTTCCAGTTTTGCACTCATTTCCTCCACCTTGGTCTTAACGCTCTCTACTATATGATCAGGGGCATTGTCTAAAAAATCTATATTTGCCAGTTTTTTCTCAGATAAACTCATTTCCTTTTCTATCTTTTTTATTTCCTTAACTATTCTATTTCTCTCATCATCGTAATTTATCAGTCCTTTTAAGGATACGTGGACCTGAATATCTCTAAAAACATACGTGGCAGAGGAATCAGGTTTCTTCACACCTGAAACAATATCAACAGATTCGGCCTTAGCGAGATTAGTTATGTATGATAAATTATCCTTTAAAATCTTCCTATCCTCTTCTTCCCTTGCATCAATAACACACTTTACTTGTTTTTTTGGCGGAACATTCATCTCTCCCCTGATATTCCTCACACCTGTAATAATACCCATTAATAGATGCATTTCTCTGATTGATTTCCCGTCAGCAATAAACTCATCGGCCCGGGGAAACTTTGCTAACATAACACTTTCGCTGGTATGAGGAAGTCTTTGCCATATCTCCTCAGTAATAAATGGTACGAAGGGATGAAGGAGCTTTACAACCCCGCTTAAAACAATCTGCATTACAGATTGGGTGACTTCCCTTCTTTTTTTGTCATCGCTGTACAACTCCAGCTTAGCCATTTCAAGATACCAATCGCAAAACTCATGCCATACAAATTGATAACATGCGCTTGCTGCATCATTGAAGTCAAAGGAATCAATATATTTACTAACGTCTTGAGCAACCTCTCCTATCCTTGTCAGAATCCAGCGGTCGGCCAAGGTTAAATCACCTTTTTCAATAGATGGCGGGCTTGAGCCCTCAAGGTTCATTATAGAGAATCTCGCAGCATTCCAAATTTTATTCATGAAGTTCCTGTAACCTGCAATCCTTTCCTCTGAAAGCCTTACATCCCTCCCCTGGGCCGCTAATATTGAAAGGGTAAACCTGAAGGAGTCTGTCCCAAACCTGTCTATAACCTCGAGCGGGTCAATTACATTCCCCTTGCTCTTACTCATCTTCTTGCCCTTTTCATCCTTAACAAGGGCATGGATATAAACCTCCTTGAATGGGACATCCCCCATAAAATGAATGCCCATCATCATCATTCTTGCCACCCAGAAAAAAAGTATATCAAAGCCGGTAACCAGCACAGATGTCGGATAAAACATCTTTAGCTCTTCAGTAGAATCAGGCCAGCCTAATGTAGAAAAAGGCCATAGGGCTGAGCTAAACCATGTATCAAGAACATCTGTTTCCTGATGAAGATCCCTGCCGTTACACGAAGGGCATTCTTCAGGGTCCTCTTTTGAAACAATTATCTCTCCACAATCCTGGCAATACCACACAGGAATACGATGCCCCCACCATATCTGCCTCGATATACACCAATCTTTAATATTATTCATCCATTCGTAGTATACACCTTCCCAGTTGACAGGAACTATTCTCGTATTTTCTTTTCTTACTGCTTCTAATGCCTCTTTAGCGAGGGGGCCTACCCTGACAAACCACTGTTTAGACAAAAGTGGCTCTATCATAGTCTTACAGCGATAGCAGTGGCCTACTGCGTGGTTGTAAGGGTCAATCTTCTCGAGTAAGCCTGCCTTTTTCAGGTCCTCAAGTATTACCTCTCTGCATTCGAACCTGTCCATGCCCTTGTAATGCCCGGCTAATTCATTCATCCGGCCATTCTCATCAATAACCTTTACTCGTTCAAGATGATGCTTATCTCCTATTTCAAAATCATTAGGGTCATGAGCAGGGGTAATCTTCAACGCGCCTGTGCCAAAATCTTTATCTACATATTTATCAAATATAATTGGTATGGGTTTATTTAGTATTGGTAAAAGCACATGAGAATCCTGCAGATTTTGGTAACGCTCATCTTCCGGATTTACAGCAACTGCAGTATCCCCTAAGAGTGTTTCAGGTCTTGTTGTTGCAACAATCAAATATCCATCATTATTTTCAAAGGGGTATCTAACATAATATAAAAAGCTCTCTACATCTTCATGTTCCACCTCCAGATCAGCTAAGGCTGTATGACACCTGGGGCACCAGTTTATTATATAATCCCCTTGGTAAATTAATTTTTCTTGATAAAGCCCTACAAAAACCTCTCTCACGGCCCTGGAAAGCCCCTCATCCATTGTGAATCTCTCTCTGCTCCAATCACAGGAACTTCCCAGCCTCTTAAGCTGGTTTATAATCATTCCACCATATTTCTTTTTCCATTCCCAGACCAATTCAATAAACTTTTCTCTGCCAATCTGGTGACGGTCCGTTCCTTTTGCTGCAAGGTCCTTTTCAACTACATTTTGGGTTGCAATGCCTGCATGGTCTGTTCCCGGCTGCCACAGAACATTATAACCTGTCATTCTCTTATACCTGGACAAGATATCCTGTAACGTATTGTTTAGGGCATGGCCCATATGAAGCTTTCCTGTAACATTTGGAGGAGGAATTACAATAGAGAAGGGAGGTTTTCCGGAATTGGCGCTCGCCTTAAAATATCCATTCTCTTCCCAATACTTGTACCATTTCTCTTCCACTTCCTTTGGATCGTATATTTTAGCCAAAACACTATCTTCCATCATGAATAATATCCTTCATTTTTCTTTTTTAACAAAATTTCTTTTAAATTCGAACAGCGCTAACGATATATAAAATAGGCACAACGGCAATCAAACGATTACATTCAACGAGTGCCTTTGTGCCTATGTATCAAAAAGAATTATTGTAACCGTTCACGGTTCAAAGGTTCAAAGGTTCAAAGGTTGCATTCTTATCACCTTAAAGCATTTCGTTAGCGTTTTGTACCTTAAAACCGACCGATTCCACATACCCGCAAGCATAGAACATGGTACTTGGCAATGATGTGGCAAAACCCGCATTTTTAAGAGCTTTTTTGGAGTGCAATTTCAGTCTTTCCCCTAACCCTGAACCTTGAACCCTGAACCTATGAACGGTTACAAATTATTTTTTCTTATTTCTCAGTATTTATATCCTTTTTTAAAATATCGATCTCCTCCCTTATTACCCTCTCTACTACTTCCGGTATCACCTTCCTTGCCACCCTTTCCAAAACATCACCAGCCACTTTTTCCAATACAGCCTCTAACTTTTCATCTGAAATCGATTCCATTTCCCCCTGAATTAGTTCTTCTTTATCCTCTGTCGGGGTCTCTAAGGGAGGTGCTTCACTTAAAATTTCCCCAGGAGTTTCTTCTTCTTCTGTTATTCCCTCTTCAGCTATTTCGTCTAACCCTTCAATTTCTTCTTCAGAGATAAGCCTTTCAAGTTCTTTATCTAATTGAGCATCATCTACAAAATCCATTTCTGATTCCTTCTCCCCACCAGGCAAATCAGTTTTTTCTCCTTCTGTAATAATTAATTCTTCATCAACGTTTTCCTCAGCTCCAGACAGCTCTCCAAATGCAAGCTCTTCATCCCCAACTGCCTCTTCGGTTTTATCTTCTTCTATTATAATCTCCTCTTGGAGTTTTTCCTTGGCCTCATATTGAGGGCCTTCACTTGCTTCAATTTTCTCTTCATCTAATTCAAAGTCCCCTAAATCTTCAATATCTTGTTCATTCAATTCCTCTTCAACGTCTTCTTCCGCAATATCAACAAGATCTATAACATCCTCATCTGTGTCATTTTTATTATTTTCACTTAGGAGATCTTCACTTAAAAAATCGTCATCAATTTCCAATTCAAGGAGATCCTCTTCCTCAGTGATTTCCTTTCCATAATCATCCTTGGACATGTTTGCCTCCTCTTATATGATAGTTTAATAAAGCCTATTTTTTGGCTACCACAGAATAACTAATATTGTCAAGACCTTTGAATCACCCCACAATAAAATTCAAGTCCTATTAACCATAGTTCATTTTAATAATATACCCCGGAAGGTTATAAATTGTGTTTTTTTCGGTGAGCAATGAGCATCAAGAGCAAGGCGTGAAGGCTCGTAATAGCTTGAGCTATTGCGAGCCTGAACAACGCAGCTATTGTTGTTCAGGGCCATTGAAAAATCACAATTTGTGGCCTTCCTGGGTATAATACCCCTTCAGGTTATTCTCAGACAGATAGGGCAATGATAAAATTTTATATTTTAGTAAGGTTATAGCGGGCAACCGGCATGACGCTGTCTGCTATTTTACGTCTAAGGGCTATAGTATTAACCGGCGTATAACGAGCCAGTTTTTTCAATGCCATGAGCTGAGTTCTGAGTTCTTCTCCCTCACTAACAGCAGCAAATATCTGTCTTGCCATTAAATCTACCTTTGGGAAAGAATCATTTATATATACCTGTGTAGCTGCTATATGTATCGCTGCTTTTTCTTCCCCTTCCTTCTGGAATTTTTTCAAGGCCCTTAAAAAGGCGCTGTCCATGGCAAATATCTCTATAATAATATCCGCTATTAAGGCAACAACCTCCTGTTCTTCAGCAAGCTTATCCATATATTTCTGGGTAGCGGCACCGGCAGCGAGGAGACCTATTTTCTTTGCCATTGAAACCAACTTTCTCTCCCTCTCAAGAACGCCTTCTTCCTCACTTAGGGAAGGCCTGTAACTCATAAGTTCACCGGTTAATTTTTTAATCACATCAAGAAGGGGTAATTCTCCATTCATAGCGGACTTCATCAACCTGTCTACAATGAGAAGGCGATTTATCTCATTTGTTCCTTCCCATATGCGGTTTATCCTGGAATCTCTGTACGCGCTCTCTATCATATTGTCCTGAATGTAACCGTAACCGCCCATTATTTGAACGCATTCATCAACTACATAATCAAGGACCTCTGAACCAAAGACCTTATTTACAGAACACTCCAGGGCATATTTCTTAAGGACATCACCGGTTTTCTGGCCGGCATCCTCTTTCGAGGGATCAATTCCCTCTAATGCAAGATCAAGAAGGCCTGCAATACGATAACCAAGGCTTTCATTTACATAAATCTTGATTATTATCTCGGCAATCTTATGTTTTATGAGTCCAAAATCGCTGATAGGCCTCCCAAATTGAATTCTGCTTTTTGCATATTTAATAGCATCGGCGATCAAGAATTTTGATACCCCTACTGTGGCTGCCCCTAATTTGTACCTGCCTATATTCAGGGTATTAAGCGCAACAACATGCCCTCGTCCAACTTCTCCAAGCACATTTTCAACAGGTACCTTTACATCCTGGAAGATAACGGACCTGGTGGAGCCACCATGCATTCCCATTTTTTCCTCTTCCTCATCAACTGAAACCCCGTCCCATTTCCGCTCCACGATAAAACCGGTAAACTTTGTGCTATCTACCTGGGCATAGGTTAGGATTAAATCACAAAATGCGGCATTTGAAATAAACTGTTTCTGACCATTCAATATGTAATACTTGCCGTCATCCGATAAAACGGCCGTAGTCTCAGCGGTAAGCGCATCAGACCCATGAGCCGATTCCGTCAGCGCATAAGCGCCTATCATTTCACCTGAGGCAAGTTTTGGCAGATACTTTTTCTTTTGCTCCGGTGATCCAAAAAAAACAATAGGCAGGCTTCCAATGCCTGTCTGCACACCATAGGCCAAAAGAAATCCACCTATCCCCTGGTTGATTCGTTCCGTGACCAACACTGAGCTAACCTTGTCAAGCTCTGATCCTCCGTAGATCTCCGGCATATCTGTAGAAAGGAGACCAAGTTCGCCAGCCTTTCTTAGCAGGCTTGTCAATAAATCTCCGTTAAGCTCAGCAAGCTCATCCCTCATAGGCGCTAACTCACCTAATCCGAATTCCTCAGCAGATTTTCCTATTAATCGCTGTTCATTGGTAAAATCCTCAGGTGTAAACACCTCATCAGGCAAGGCGTCTGTAATTAAAAATTCTCCACCCTTAAAAAGTTTTTCCTTTGCCATTTTTATCACTCCTTCCTCAATTAATAATCCTCTATTTCAAATATCGCAGCGGCCCCCATGCCGAACCCTATACACATAGAAACCAATCCCCACCTTAGCCCTCGCTCCTGCATTTCATAGATAAGCTGGGTGGTTAATTTCGAACCTGTACACCCTAAAGGATGCCCTAACGCAATGGCCCCACCATTTACATTGGTTATTTCTTCATCAATTCCCAATTTATCAATGCAATATATGGCTTGGGCGGCAAAGGCCTCATTCAGCTCTATAAGCTCCATCTGATCAAGGCTCATCCCAGCGATCTTTAAAACCTTTGGTATTGCCACTGAAGGGCCTAACCCCATATATTCCGGCGGGCATCCCTCTACAGTATGATAACGAAAAGTGGCCATAGGCTTTAGGCCCAATTCCTTGGCCTTTTCTTTAGACATAAGAACCACACCTGCTGCCGCATCACTCGTTTGTGAAGAATTTCCGGCAGTTACTGTTCCATTTGTTTTAAATGCAGGGCGAATCTTAGAAATGCTTTCTTTTGTTGTGCCTGGACGGACTCCCTCATCTTTATCAAATATAAACTCCTTGTATCCAAAGGATCCATTAGGCAATTTAATTTGTTTTTTCACCTTAATAGGAATAATCTGGCTCTTAAAACGTCCGTCCTTGTAAGCAGCTTCTGCCTTCTGCTGGCTCCTTGCTCCAAATTCATCCTGCCTCTCCCTGCTGATATTATAACGTTCTGAGACATTTTCCGCTGTTAGTCCCATACCTGTAAATGCTCCCGGCCTTTCATCCACCAAGGCAGGGTTTGGATACATCATGCTGCCTCCCATAGGTATCTGACTCATATTTTCTACACCACCGGCAATTATTACATCCGAAAATCCGCACATAATCTTTTCAGCCCCAATTGCTATAGACTGAAGCCCTGAAGAACAGAATCTGTTGACCGTCATTCCAGGGATTCGATCAGGCCAGCCCATGGACATAACAAGTACACGACCAAGATTAAGTCCCTGGGTTGATTCCGGAAATGTACATCCAATAATTACATCATCAATAAGCATTGGATCCAGGTTCCCTGCCCTTCTAATCAGATCACTGAGGATTGTAGTCCCCATGTATTCCGGACGTGTATTCTTCAATATTCCCCGAGGTGCCCTTCCAGCTGCCGTTCTACAAGCAGCAACAATCACTGCCTCTCTCATTATACTTTCCTCCCTCAAGTTTTTTTAATTTCTAAGTGGTCGACCTGTGCTAAGCATGTGCTGAATCCTGTCTTGAGTCTTTGGATCACCGCACAAACTCAAAAACGCCTCTCTTTCCAGATCCAACAGGTATTGTTCGCTGACCTTTGTGTATTCAAGAACATTTCCACCGCACAAAACATATCCTACCTTTGTGGATACCGTTACATCGTGTTCTGTAATAAACCCTGACTCATGCATACTCCACAGGCCTAACTTAATCATGGCAAAGGTATTTTCACCAGCAACCTTTATATCATCCCTGGGCCGAGATGCCCTATATCCTTCCATATTCATAGCCAAAACCGTTTTTTTGGCATCTTCCATGAGATAATCCCTATTAACCGTCATGGAATCATTGGGCCTAAGATATCCAAGCTCAACTGCCTCAGGGCCGGATGTTGACACCTTGGCCATTGCTATAGTCTCAAAAGCTCTTGCCACAAAAGGCATTAGTTCAATCTGTTTTGGGTATAGGCCTCCTTTCTGAACCTCGAAAATGTGATCAGTATTTCTAAGAAGCAACTCTTTCGTGCCCCCTCCCGCAGGGAGCAGGCCTACCCCGACCTCTACTAAACCCATATATGTTTCAGCAGCATAACGAACTCGGTCTGATGCAAGACAAATCTCACAACCTCCGCCTAATGCCATACCTGCCGGAGCTGCCACTACGGGCTTATCCAGATACTTTAATTTCATAAATGAGTCCTGAAATGACTTTATCATCCAGTCAAGGTCATCCCATTCCTCTTCCTGGGCGGTAAAAAGAACAAGGGGTAAATTAGCGCCAACTGAAAAATTATTTGCATGATTGGCAATAACGAGGCCCTCAAATTCCCTACTCACAATATCGGCTGATTTGTTGACCATATTAATAATATCATCACCAATGGCATTCATCTTGGAATGGAATTCTAAGCATGCCACACCATCACCAATATCAATCAGGCTTGCCCCTTTATTTCCTGCCACCTCCTTGTTGCCTTCCTTAAGTGAGGGCAGCAGAATAATACCGGATTTGACAGGGATTTCTTTGTAGTCCTTCGCATTAGGGTCATAGTAGTAAGTTTTTTCTTTTTCCTTTCTGTAAAATGAATCTTTTCCTGCATCAAGCATCTCTTGGATCCATTTAGGAATTGCATACCCCTCTTCCTTCATTTTGGAAACAGACTTACTTAGACCAATGGCATCCCATGTCTCAAATGGGCCTATACTCCATGCAAAACCCCACTTCAGAGCATTATCTATACTCACTATATCATCAGCAATTTCCGGCACACGGTTAGCTGAGTATATAAGTGTTTCCGACAACATGAGAAATATAAACTTCCCTGCTACATCCCCTGCATAGTAAAGGGATTTTATTTTTTTGCCTGCCCCTGATATATTCTTGGCTGTCTCTAAGGATGCAAACTTTACCCTCTCCTGCTCTGTATGTTTCAGGCTTTTATAATCCAATGAGAGGATAATTTTCTTTCCTTTGCCATCCTTTTCCTTTTTATAAAATCCCTGTCTTGTTTTTTCACCAAGGAGGTTTTTCTTAACCATCTCGTTAACAAACTCCGGCGCCTTGAACACCTCTCTCATCTCGTCGTCCGGTGCCCCGTCATAAACATTGTCTGCAACATGCATCAGGGTATCAAGCCCGACCAGATCTGCTGTCCTAAAAGAGGCGCTTTTGGCTCGACCTATTATGGGACCGGTAAGACTATCCACTGTCTCTATGGATAGACCTAATTCCATCATTGCCCGCATAGAGTAAAGCATGCTAAAAGTTCCAATCCGGTTCGCCACAAAGTTCGGTGTATCCTTTCCGTATACAATTCCCTTGCCTAAAACCTTCTCGCAGGTTTCAGCCAAGAGTTCAATAACCTCGGGCATTGCATCCGGTCCCGGCACTATCTCCAAAAGCTTCATATACCTCGGAGGATTAAAAAAATGTGTTATGGCAAAATGCTTCCTAAAGTTCTCAGATCTTCCTTCGCATAAGTCTTTGGCAGATATGCCCGACGTATTTGAGGCGATAATTGTATCCGGCTTCAAAACAGTTTCAATCTTCTCAAATACACTTTTCTTGATGTCCAGCCTCTCTACTACTACCTCTATTATCCAGTCAACATCCCCTAATCGTTGAATGTCATCTTCCATGTTGCCAATGGTTATCAGCCCGGAATTTTTCTTCACATAGAACGATGCCGGCCTTGAATTCAAAGAGCCGTTCAATCCTTTTTGTGCCAATTTATTTCTAAAATCCTTGCTATCTCTACTAAGTCCCCTTTTCCTGTCCTCATCATCTAATTCCGGGAGAACAATATCAAGGAGTAACGTCTCAATGCCTACATTGGCAAGCTGGGCTGCAATAGTTGCCCCCATTACACCAGCCCCTATAACCGCGCACTTTCTAATAGACCTCGCCATAAATAAACCTCCCTACTGTTATTTAGTGTCTGTGATTACCTTTATTATTTGTTAGATCAATAAATTACATACTTGCATCGATTTAATGAATTGTCATTCATTTTTTATTAGCACCCCTGAAAAACGAAGTCAACTAAATTCTTTGCGCAGAAATATTAAATAGAGTTGACAATTGCACTAAGTATGTTAAAAGTAATACCACAATGACAAAAAAAGAAAATAAAAAACCAAACATTAAAAGGGAATGGTGCAAGGGATGCGGGATATGTGTAGAATTCTGCCCGGAAAATGCATTAACTATGGATGATATGGAAAAAGCCACCCTATCGTACCCTGATCAATGCACTGGATGTGGGATGTGTGAACTTCGCTGTCCTGACCTTGCAATCGAACTTCAATGAGGTAATTGACCTATGAAAGACAATGTTGTATTTGTCCAGGGCAATGAAGCCTTTGTAGAGGCAGCCCTATATGCAGGCCTTGATTTTTTTGCGGGTTATCCCATCACCCCATCTACAGAGATAGCGGAATTGCTATCTCTAAGGTTACCAAAAGGGGGGGGAGGGTTCATTCAGATGGAGGACGAAATATCCTCCATGTGCGCAATTATAGGGGCATCTCTGACTGGGAAAAAGGTAATGACAGCAACCAGTGGACCAGGGTTTTCCCTAAAACAAGAGGCAATCGGTTTTGCCGTAATGACGGAAACACCCTCCGTCATAATCAATGTTCAGAGGGGAGGCCCTTCAACAGGACTCCCTACAAGCGGCAGTCAGGGGGATGTAATGCAGGCAAGGTGGGGCACTCATGGAGAACATGCCATTATCACCATGACTGCATCTAATAATCAGGATGCCTTTGCTATAACGATTGATGCCTTTAACCTGTCAGAAACCTTCAGGACTCCGGTAATTCTACTTTTCGATGAAATTGTTGCCCACACCAGGGAGCGACTTATAATACCGGAGCCAGGGGAGATTGAGGTTATTGATAGATTAAAAACATCCGTCAAGGAGGGGACTGACTATCATCCATATCTTCCCAGGGAGGATGGCAGACTGCCCATGTCGGATTTTGGAGGTGTCCATCGCTATAATGTTACTGGATTAGCACATGATATGTGGGGATTCCCTACGACTGATTCAACAACAGTATATAATTTAATGCATCACCTTGTAGATAAAATACAAGGACACTCAAAGGAAATTACCAGGACAAAGGAATACCATATTGATGATGCAGAATGTTTGTTGATATCCTATGGATCATCGGCCAGGACAGCATTGCATGTGGTTGAGGACAGGAGATTGCGCGGTGAGAAAATTGGATTACTCGAACTTCAAACCCTATGGCCATTTCCTGCTGAAGTAGTTAAAAAGAAATCTGTTAATGCAAAGTGCGTAATTGTGGTTGAGATGAATATGGGCCAGATAGTTCATGAGGTAAAAAAGGCCGTTGATGATCCTGGAAAGGTATTTCTGGCAAACCAGATTAATGGCAGCTTTATTAAACCGACAGACGTCCTGAACATAATAAGAATAATTCAGGGGAGAGGGGCCTGATAATGGCTGTAAAAGATTATATTAGGGAAAAATTTTTTCCACATATATGGTGCCCTGGATGTGGTCATGGCACTATAATGACCTCATTAATAAGGGCAATTGAAAACCTGGAAAAACAAAAAAATGACATTGTCATCGTGTCAGGCATAGGATGTTCATCCAGGATCTGTGGGTACCTTGATTTTCACACACTCCACACTATACATGGAAGGGCGTTAGCTTTTGCGACAGGGGTTAAGGTTAGCAGACCGGAGCTTACAGTAATTGCCCCAATGGGAGATGGTGATGCCTTTGCAATCGGCGGAAATCACCTCATTCATGCCGCAAGACGGAATATAGACATAAC
This sequence comes from Thermodesulfobacteriota bacterium, assembly GCA_034718555.1. GTDB lineage: Bacteria > Desulfobacterota > DSM-4660 > Desulfatiglandales > B25-G16 > M55B121. Next base: position 4,614 of record JAYEMW010000124.1, on the reverse strand, counting down.
GGCCATTGTTATGAATAACAATATTTATGGCATGACAGGAGGACAGTACTCACCTTCCACCGGATATGGGGACTTCGCAACTACCGCTCCCTATAGCAATATAGATCATCCCTTTGATTTTGTAAAACTTGCCATAGGAGCCGGGGCTTCGTTTGTAGCCAGGACTACAACCTACCACGTGACTTCGATGATAAAAATTATTGAAAAGGCTATAGTTCATCACGGCTTTTCAGTCGTGGAAATCATGTCTCAATGCCCCACGTATTTCGGCAGAAAAAACAAATTTGCCAGTGCAGTAGATATGCTCAAATATTATAATGACCATACAACCCCAATAGGAAGCAAAGATAAAGAAAAAAATCCAGAGCTAATCGAAAGGGGAATTTTTGTCGAGAAAGAAATGCCTGAATACTGCGATGAATATGATAAAATTATAAAGAAGGCATCTCAAGGAGAATAAGATATGGAAAAGTGCAGGATTATCTTCTCTGGTTCAGGCGGGCAGGGTATTATTACATCTGCTATTATTCTTGCAGAAGCAGCAACACTCTATGAGGGCCTTAATGCTGTGCAATCGCAATCCTACGGCCCTGAGGCCAGGGGAGGCTCCAGCCGTTCTGATGTAATAATTTCAGACACAGACATACGCTACCCAAAGGTAATTGAGCCAAATATCCTTGTATGTCTTACTCAGGCTGCATATAATCAATACGCATCCCTTATCAGGCCAGGCGGTATCCTATTAACCGATAAATATTTTGTAAAACAGGAAAAGAAGGTTAATGCCAGGTTGGTTGAGCTGGATATGCATAGGGAGGTGATGGAAAAAATAGGCCGACCAATTGTATTTAATATTTGCATGCTTGGGGCCTTTATCGCCATTACTAAATTAGTTAAAGAAACTTCTATCATGAAAGTGCTTGAAAAAAGGATACCTCGCGGATTTCTCGATATGAACAAAAATGCCCTGGACATTGGCATTGATATGGCTCCAATCATTGACTTATAAATCCATTTATGAATAATAAACAGATTATAACAAGATTCCCGCCAAGCCCAACTGGCACTCTCCATATCGGAGGGGCTAGAACAGCGCTTTTTAACTGGCTTTTCGCTCGACACAATAATGGTAAGTTTGTCCTTAGAATAGAAGACACTGATAGGGTTAGGTCTACGGAAAAGGATACGGAAGTTATTATAGAATCCATGAAATGGCTTGGCCTTGATTGGGATGAAGGCCCATATTTCCAGTCTCATAGGGCAAAAATTTACGATGAGTATGTCCAGGAGCTTCTTTCCGCTGGGAATGCATATTATTGCCATTGCAGCAAAGAAGAGTTAGATAAAAAAAGGGCTGAGGCAAAAGAGAAAGGGCTTAAACCAAAATATGACGGCAAATGCAGAAACCTCGGTCTTGGAAATGCGCCAGGTGCTGTTGTAAGGCTTAAAAGTCCTCTTTTAGGTGTAACAACATTCAAGGACCTTGTTAAGGGAGTTATCTCTATTGACAATAAGGAATTAGATGACCTTATATTAAAACGATCCGATGGGTCTGTCACCTATAACATGGCTGTAGTTGTGGACGATAGCTCAATGGGAATTAATTATGTTATCCGAGGAGATGATCATATAAATAATACTCCAAGACAAATCCTTATTTACAAGGCCCTAAACAAGCCAATTCCACAGTACGCCCACCTCCCTATGATCCTTGGCCCTGACAAAAAACCTCTCAGTAAGCGTCATGGAGCAACATCTGTTCTTGCCTTTAAAGAAATGGGGATTTTTCCCGAGGTCCTGTTGAATTCCTTGGCCCGTCTTGGCTGGTCCTATGGTGATCAGGAAAGATTTTCTACCCACGAACTCATAGAGCTGTTTTCCCTTGAACATGTAGGCAAGGCTTCAGGAATTTTTAATTTAGAAAAACTTATTGACCTTAATTCAAAATATATCATGGAGATGGATAATAATAAACTTGCCGACTCCCTGATTCCCTTTCTTGAGACCCTTGGGCTCTCAAATCTTAACAGAGAAAAAGTAAAAGGCGCTGCGATAACCTTACAAAAAAGGTCTAAGACCCTCCTTGAAATGGCAAAAGATTCCCTTTTTTATTTTACTGAAATTACCTATGATAAAGCAGCAGATGAAAAATTCCTTACAACTGACTTGATAGACATTTTAGAAGATTTGCTAACTGACCTGCAAAAAGCAATCGATTTTAACCTAATAGAACTGGAAAAAATCTTTTTAAAATTCTTAGAAAAGCATCAGATAAAACTCAGAAAAATTGCACAACCATTAAGGATCGCCCTTACAGGTAAAACATTCAGTCCTGGAATATTTGAGATAATGGAGGTATTAGGGCAAAAAATGGTTGTAAAAAGACTTTCAGATGCTATTTCCCATATAAATAATAAGTAGCCTTTCACGGCTTGAAATTTGAAACTGGAAAATAGAAATTTGGGAGACCTGTCTGCGCCTGCCTGTGCGTCGCACACAGACAGCCCGGAATGACGGAGAATTACACTAAATCGTCATTCCGGGCTTGACCCGGAATCCAGTCTTTTTAAAGAATTGCGTACAGGACCTGGAACGCAAATTATTTCCAAAAAAACTTACGGTTAGGTGTTAAATTTTAAGCTTAAAGCGATTATTGCCCGTGAACGGTTACAAAAATAAATATAACGACTCAGGTGTTTAGGTAAAAGGCTGAAGGCTGAAGTAAAAGCTAATTAAAATCAACAAAAAATCGCATATTTTCAATTTGAAGGTCATGCATGGCACTATCCTGCCATTTCTTGTCTTCAACCTTTTGTCTTCAGTTTCTCTACCTGGGCAGTTACAAATATATAAATGCGAAACTAAAGGAAGGAAGGGAACAATATGAATTTTGAAACTATTCTTATAGATAAAAAAGACCATATAGGAATTATCAGCCTTAACAGGCCTGATCAGCTAAATACATTTAATGTGACTATGGCAAAAGAACTAAACCAGTCCCTTGATGAAATGGACCAGGATAATGAAATCAGGGTAGTTATAGTAAGGGGCAACGGTCGAGTCTTTTCAGCGGGGATCGATGTAAGTGTACTGCCTATGAAAAGTATCCTTGAATATAGATCATGGATACAGGGAATGGAAAAAATGAACCTTACTATTTCTCACATGGTAAAACCGGTTATTGTGGCTGCACACGGAGTTGCCGCTGCGAATGGAGCTGGTCTTGTGGCTGCCGCAGATCTGGCTATTGTTGCGGAAGGTACCAGAATAGGCGCAACGGCTATTAACGTAGGTCTTTTCTGTATGGGGCCGGCCATACCTATCTCCCGATCATTAGGTAAAAAACTTAGTCTTGAATTGCTTTTTACCGGTGACTTTTTCGATGCAGAAAGGGCTGAGAGGATTGGTCTGGTTAACAAGGTCGTGCCTCAAGAAAAATTGTTAGATGAGGCAAACGCCTTAGCGGAAAAACTCGCATCCAAGAGCCCAATAGCCCTCCAAATGGGGAAAAAATTCTTCTATACCATGTCTGATATGGAATTTGAAAAGGCCCTTGAATATTCAAATGAAATGTTTGTTGAGTTATGCACTACTGATGATGCCTTAGAAGGTGTAAGGTCATTTCAAGAAAAGAGAAAGCCTGAATGGAAGATGAGGTAGGATTCACGAAAAAATAATTTCGCACTTCAGAGGCCAGGGATTAGGGGTCAGTAAGCAGTAAGTAGAAAGCAGTAGGCAGTAAGCAGTAATCCCGCTACAAAGCGCGGGACTTCCGCTGCGCTCCAGCCAGTAACGAGAAACGAGCAACCAGCAACTAGAAACTAATTTTGCCCAGGATGGAGTGTGGAAGGCTTACTTGAAAAGATTGGACGTTGAACACCCGCCTGCCATGTATCACAAACGATAGCGGCATTATCATTGTCACCGGGCCGAGATACCGTGATATTCCTGCAAGGCAACCCAAAGGCATTGCGGGCAGGTCCAACGTCCAATCACGCCAAGGCGTGAATGATTGAGAAAAAGGATGACGGATCAGAGAAATGATCTTGCGGGGACCAGAAGACAGGGGACAGGGGCCGGATCTTTTCATTATTTGTCACTGATAGGACACTTTTCCCTCACTTGTTACAGTAGAGAAGTCACGGATAGCCTATAAGTAAGACTTACAGGAATATCTTATAGTCAGTACTCAGGGCCTTTGCTAAACGTTTTGCCATTCCTTTACCTATAGGACGTTTACCTCCCTCCATTTCCGATATATGAGACGGCCTGGATTCGATAATTTCCGCAAGCTGTTTTTGCGTCAATTCTTCACGGAAACGAAGACCTCGCAATGCATTACCTGCATGAAAATTAGGAAAAACCTCTCCCGCGGAATAGACCCTTTCATCATCATCTTTTTTGCTCTTCAGGTGCATTCCCGCCAGGTCAAGTATCTTTTCAATGGCTCCCTGCAATTGATCTGCCTTGTCAGCAGGTATTCCGCACAGATGGATATCAACAAATTCGTTGGTAATCTGCTTTTTCGTGAGTTCCAACATATACCACCTCAACTATTTTACTATCTTTATTATTTACCTTCCAAATTGCAACATATGTTGAACTGCCTTTTTT
>JAYEMW010000123.1:0-4316 GCA_034718555.1 Thermodesulfobacteriota bacterium | reverse complement strand
CCGAGAATAGCAATTTTTTCTCAAATCGAGGAATGCGAAAAAAATTACCGCAGGTATATGGTTGATATTCCGAGGATAATTTTTTGAGCATGACAAAGAGTTGAGGAAAAAGGGCATTTTCGGACAGGCTCCTAGTACATCCATTGTTTTCTTGTCCAATGTCAAACCTTCTTCGCTTTTTTCTTCAGACATATAACCTCCTGTTTCAGGAAAGTGATTAGCTAATGTGGGTAATAAGGGTCAGAATTACATTTATTCAGAACACGCTGAAGAGGCTGAGAATATTTATTTTTTTTGCCACAGGCCCACGCAGACATACGCAGACAATCAGAGACAAAACATATTATTTTTTTTACCGCAGAGTAAACAGAGGGCGCAGAGAATATCCAGTTTATAATAGTTATAAGTAGTTAGCGTGGTCCGATTCCATCTCGGTATTTCGACTCCATCTCACACTCGTTAAGCACTAATAAATGTCAAAAAATACAAAAAAAATCTGTCCCTTTTTTTCTGCTTTTTTTCTTTGTGTTGTATCTGAAATTTCCGGAAGAAATTCCAAATTAAGAATCGGCTACGCCGAGAAGAGAAACTTTCAGTGGCAAATTCTTTAGTAATAAAGACATCTTCAGTCGAGGATTGATCGCCACCTTACATTTCACAGCCTTTTTTAATGTTTGTTCAATAATTTTATTGCTGATTCTGAATTTATTTATCATGAGTTTATCAACAAGTGGATGAACTTCGTGAATTAGGCCGAGGTTCTTGGCTAAAATGAACAGGCCGAGCAATCCCATTATTTCAAAACCAGCAATAGCTGCGCTCTTTCTGGCCTTTTCCTCATCCATTAATATTATATCGGCCGCTAATTCAGTGCCCAAAACCAGAACTTCGGCCTCCCCTTTTTCTAGACTTCCTTGAAGAAATGCTACCTGTATTTTGTCTTTAACCGTCTTTGTCTCGATCCAGGCAGCTTCTTTTATGGTTTTATATCCAGGTTTTCCTTTGCCTCTTTCCACAACTTCCTTAAAGACTTCTTTGGGGATAAAAACCTTATGAAAGATTTCTTTAAGTAAGTCTAATTTTCCTAATTTTGCGAGCCCAATAAGTATTGTAGAATCACATACAACAATCACTTTTTAAGCCTTTTGGAAAGGTTATCAGCAGTTTTAAACTCCCGTTTTATTTCATCCTGATCATAATCAACAATTGGAACATTATTATCACTAGCATACTCTATAAAATCCCACTTAGAAAGGCCCGATAGCTCAGCCGCTATCCCCATTGAAAGAACTTTATCCTTGAAGCATTTCAGTGCGAGAAGTTTTCTTGACTCTCCAGCTATTTTTTCCTTAGTCAACCCATAGGCAGAAAGTGAAAGATATAGCTCTTTTGGCAAATCTATAACGGCTTGGACATTTTCCATTTTCTTATAACCACTTTACTCAATTTAAAGTTCAGTATGATTTTACCTCAAAAAACGTGAAAAAATCAACAGTTCTTTTTATGTGCCAGCAATTCTAATTATAGCGAGATAAGAGACTTAGCCACAGACCCACACAGAAACACACAGACATTTTAGCCGAGCAAGTCGCTCGGCTAAAATAGTATCATCGCTTCGCGAAAAGAGCTAAAGACTATAGGATAAATAATTTGTCCGTGGTCGTCTGTGTGTATCCGTGGCTAATAAATTATCCCAAAATGAGAATTGCTGAAGGGGTTTTGAATGTTGCACATTATTTTTGATTTTTGCGCAGGCTTGAGGGCTCGCACGCTCCGCCCCCCTCGATTACATGGCGCAATCGATTAGATATTTTTTTGGTCTGCCTTTGAGATTTAAAGCATCAAATGCAGGAATTAGAGTGCTCCACTCTTTTATATCCGGTAGACCTCATCATGGGGTCCCAAAAGTACAAACTTTATTGTTTCATCCGGTGTTTCCCTGCAATCCGAGCAAGCCACGACAGCATCGTCACCTTTTTTCCGGCACACTTCGCAGTGTAGATAGATGATGATGAAATTGCGCTTCACAGGACATGAATAAAACCCCTGCCATTTACCCTTCAGCGGTTCGCCAAGGGCAATTGGGTTCTCAATTATCATGTCGACCTTTTTCTTGACCAGTGTTTTAATCGAGGCGTGCTTTTTAACGGCCATCAGGAAAGCAGCTTCAAATTTGGTTTCCATCAGTCCCCGAAGACCTCATTGTATGAATACCACTGTGCGGTTCCTGAGTGCAGTTTGGCCTGAGCATCTTCCATCGCCTGTTGAAAAGACGGGTGGGCGAGAATATTTTCTATATACTCGCCCTCTACACGCCGCTTCAGGGCCAGAAGGTATTGCGTAACCATATCCGCCACCGAAGTGCGATTTTCAGCAGCAAAAACCTTGGCGAACTCGGCGAGGTCTTGGTCGAGACTTACATTGAGACGAGTTTTAGGCATAACAAATCTCCTTTATATTTATTCCCATTATACGCATAGCAGGAACAAACGTCAAGAACTACACACATCAATAGGTAATTATTAAAAAGCAACAGAAAAAAGCAACAGGGTCACATCTTAAATATTAATTATTTTTTTTATTACTTACCGCAGCGCAAAGACGCCAAGATTAAGTAAAGTGCTTTCGGGACGTTGGCGCCTTATGCTCTTATTTTAGACATTGATCTATTTCATCATCCGTAAATCCAAACTGGCGAAATATTCTTAACACATATGGAGGTGAAAATTCGCGCTCTCCCATGTCAATAGGTACCACTCGCTTCTTTCCCTCAGTATAGCGGACATATATATAGTTTGTGATCACCCTTGCCTTCTCTATAGAACTTACATCCTCCTGATTCTAACAATCGAATGAGTTGCCTTGCTTTCAAGGACGGCAGGTTTTTAAGCATACAAGATCGCAGAGGACGCAGAGTTATTGTTCAGGTCAATAAATCTTTAAGGTTATTGAGCTAATTTAATTATGCAACTTATTGGGCTACATTTACAATGCCTGCGACCTGAAATCTTCATGTCTGTCGATTAGGTGAATATAGGATTTGCAGTGATCCCCACTGTCAATGAGAATAAAATTCTGCATGATAAAAAGAACGGGGGATTGGTTTAGGATGCAGTTAAATTTTCAATTGGTGGTTTTGTCCATACCGGGTCGGAAATGTCAATAGTAGTCATTTCGGCACCAGGTTCAAAAGGCACTTCGGTATCCAGCATATCTTCAGCGCCGATTCGTAAAGATTCGATAAGTTCCGTTTTTGTTTTTTCCTGTGCATTTACTCCGGGCAGATCAATAAGCCATCCAATCCACCATTCACCAGACTTTTTTATAACTGCTCTGTATTTCATATTATCACCTCACAAAGGGTATATCCAAATCCTTGCAAATTTTTCTCGCTAATTCATCAACAACTTCATTATGTCTCGGAACCTCTGTTTTTAACCTTCCTTTTTGATAGACACTATGCCTTCTACCTTCCCGCAACAAAAATCCATCATGTTTTTTGATATGCCTTATATTTTGCTTTCTTTTCATAAAACTACACTGGTCGGCATATTCAATATTTTATCCTTCAGCCACTGCATGTTGGTAAGTAAAACGGCCTGGCTGTCTTTGTACATCTCCGCTTTGTTTATTTTCAAAGAACTTCTTCACCGTCCCTGTTCAATACGCCCCAGTTAAATAGCCTTTCGGGATTTAACGGGGCAGGCACGGATTAACACGGATTTTTTTAGCCGCGGATTTGCGCGGATATACGCAGATGAAGACAAATTAATTTTTATCTTTATCCGTGTGCGAAGCCCGTGTGTATCTGTGTCCTATTATACCGCATTGTTTTTATTCGCTGATGCAGGCATGACAATTTTTGTAGGGCTAAAGCTCTCTAAATCACGCCGAGAGACTTCAAAAATGCCCCCAGTGCACCAAGGATGGAAATGCCTATGGCAATGGTAAACATTTTCAGGGTAAAAGCCCTCTGTTTTTCATCCCGATACTCCAATTTGTCACCCAAACGATCAATGGAAGCTATAACCTGCTCAAATCGCTTGTCCATATCCGACTTGGCAGAGTCAAAACGTCTATCAACATCGCTCCGAAAATCCTTGAGGTCGTCTTTGAGATCATCGATCTGTCCCTGCATGTGATCAAAGCGTACCTCAAAATACTTGGAAGTGGGGATGATATTGGCCACTAGGAGGCTGTCCGAGAATAGCAATTTTTTCTCAAATCGAGGAATGCGAAAAAAATTGCCGCAGGTATATAGTTGATATTCCGAGGATAATTTTTTGAGCATGACAAAGAGTTGAGGAAAAAGGGCA
>JAYEMW010000122.1:0-4320 GCA_034718555.1 Thermodesulfobacteriota bacterium | reverse complement strand
TGTAAATTCTCTTATCTTCCTTGTCTATAATTGCCAGATAATTATTGTTTGAATGTAAATCAAATGCTGCAAATAATTTTTCATTGGTGTATATTTTCTTCATACGGCACCTCCTTGGTTAAATTAGTGTTAAACTCAGTATATCAGAAGCATACTCCTTGATATACTGGGAAGTGCCTTTTATATGATTATCAGACCTACATATCAATGGAGCAAACAAGCGAGTCTATAAAAAAATAGCAGACCAAAAAAACAGAAAGACCAATGTGATGTCCCGAATATTGAGCAAATTCTATATTGACTTTCCATCTTTTAGTACCTATAATTGGACTTCTATTTAAGTACCAATATTTATACCATGAAGGAGGGCTGTATGTTACAGGCAAAATTTAGTGTCGAAGAAGCACAATCCAATTTTCTAAACAATTATAATGTATATGGATTCAAAGATAAAAGTTCTATGATTAGAGCTGCGATAAATTATTTCAAAAATAAACTTGAACTTGAACGCCTAAAAGAATCTGCTGACCTGTATTCGGAAATTTATTCTGAAGATAAGGACTTAAAAGAACTTACTGAAACAGCAACAGCTGGGTGGCCCGAATGAGTCAACTAAAGAGAGGTATGATTATTGATGTCAACCTTGATCCGACACTGAGTTCAGAAACTGGAAAAATTAGACCATGCATAATTGTTACTAACGATGTTTATAATGAGAGAGTCCCGGTTATTCAAGTGGTTCCAATTACTGTATGGAGTGGCAAAAAGGCCAAAATTAGTACAAATGTTGAAGTTCATCCCTCCAACAGTAATGGTCTATCTAAAAAATCTATAGCTGATTCTTTGCAAACACGCCCTATCGATCATAGGCGGAGACTGGTGAAAATTCGTGGGAAATTGTCATCTACGAAAATGCATGAAATAGACCAGGCTTTAAAGATAATTTTTGAACTTAATCCTTAACTATAAGCCAAGAAGAGGTTAATAAGGAATGGTTCTCATGTCCATAACTTGGATATGTGTTGAATTTGATAAATGAAGAAAAAAGAAGATAAATACCCGATACCCATACGTGAATGGTCAGAAGATGACAGGCCGCGAGAAAAGCTCTTAAAATATGGTGAGCATACCTTGAGCAATGCTGAGCTACTGGCCATTATGATAAGGACAGGAGCTCCGGGCAAGAGCGCTGTGGATATTGGGAGGGAATTACTTCATAAGTTCAAATCCCTTCGGGCAATGAGTGGCGTTGATATTTCAGAGTTCAAGAAAATAGTTGGCCTCAAAGATGCCAAAATCGCTCAGATTAAGGCAGCCATTGAACTCGGTAGAAGGATGCTGAGCGAAGAGAAGGCCCTTGAAGGGCCGGTCAAATCATCCTCTGACGTGGCGGGTTTCCTAATGCCTATCATGGGGAATCTGAAAAAGGAGCGGTTTTTGTTGCTCTTGCTTGATAGGCGAAATTCCATATCAGAGGTAATGGATATTGAGTATGGCACTGTTGATCAGGCAAATCCTTACATTCGAGATATCATTCAAATGGCGATCCGTTACAACGCCCCATCCATTATTGTCGCCCATAATCACCCATCCGGTTCAATAACACCGAGTGACGCTGATAAACGATTTACCAAAAGCCTCATGATGGCAGCCAAGGCAACCGGCATCAGCTTCTTTGACCACATCATAATAGGTGATAACCATTACTTCAGCTTTGCAGACGAAGGTCTCATTGGTGAATATAAAGCGGTAGCGATTAGGGAATTGTAAATTACCGAGGCTGAGATAATTATACTGAAATCACAATTGGTGATTTCAGCGCTTACTCTGCTGATCCAGTTTGAAAAAATGCATTTGCATATGTATGCATATGCTATTTTATACAAACGAGTGGCTATTTCATCGCACATAATTACGAAAGACGACAAAACCGGCAATTTCGTTATATAATATTACGAAACAAGAAAAGGGGAAATACACCTCTATGACGACGCAGTATCCTGAAATAATTGCTAAAATGATCCGGAAGGCAAAGTCCGATGAATTAAGACATTTCGATTTATCCTTTTTTATATTAGGGCCTTCACTTGAGGATATTTTTTGAAAAAATTGACAAACGAGAAAGCAAGAAAGTCTGTGGCTCAACTCTTATGATCTGGTCGGTAATTTTCATATGTGGGGCCGGGCTAACAGACAGAAATGCGCTCGAATAAAAAAAATAGTTTTTTATTTGGAAAATAACAGCTTATGATAACTTGAGACTTCAGGTTTTCTAAATTAATTTAGGACTTTATATTTTTAATTGCAAATTGATAAAATCTCTTGACAAAGTATCAATTGATACTAGAATGGATGGAAAGACCTTTCCACAACGAATTATATAACAAGCTGCGTGAAGCCGGAATTGCAGTATCGAAGGGGCTAATTAGCCTGCTCAATCAGGACATTATCGCCGCTGATGCAATCGAACTTGAGTACACAATTGGGACAGAGCTTATTCCGGTTTTAAAAGAGCTGCTTGATTACACTACACCGGGTGATTACGCCGGATATATGCCCCCACAGAAATCTTATGAACGTGAAATTAAAGGATTAGATCTGTTTCCCTTTGTAGTTGATTGCCACCGGCTTAAATGCCGTATCTATTATAAGTTTGCTCTTATTGAAGGAAGGCTTTGGCTTGTATCGCTGCATCAAGACAGGCGGATTAAGGAGGAGTCATGAGCGCCCTGAATTGTCCAAAAGGTCATGGGCCGATGGAACAAAAAAAAATAACAAAGGGAATTACCTTCAGAGGGGTCGATATTAATTATCAGGCGGATATATTTGCGTGCCCTGAATGCGGCCTTGAAGCAGGTACTATTGATACCGCCGGTGCAACTCAGAAGGAAATTGCCGATGCCTACCGCATTAACATTGGGCTTCTGACAGGAAATAAAATAAAGTCGCTGCGGACATCTCGAGGACTCACTCAACAGCAACTTGCCGAATTGATGAATATCGGTGTTGCCAGTATAAAGAGATGGGAGACAGGGCTAATTCAGAGCAAAGCCATGGACCTGTCTTTAAGGGTACATCTGCAGGGTTATAATGCGACAAATTTCTATTCTGGAAATAGAGAGTTCTCGGTTTCACGTATAAAACTTGTAATCAGAACATTTGAAAAGAAACTCCATAAGAAGTTATTGAAAAAAACCGACAAGCTTCTTTTTGCTGCAAAATACTTATGGTATGCGGATATGCTCGCCTTCAAATTATTAGGCAAAAGTATGACAGGAGCAGCATATGCCGCCCTTCCATACGGCCCACAGTTGAATAACTATGTCGATCTAATCGACGAAATTAAAAATTCCGATGAAAGTTCTACTGATCCTCTGAGTAATGATGAAATAAGGATTATAAAAAAAATCACCGAAGCTTTTCCTGTGGAAAGGATGGTTTATGATGCAGCGCACCGGGAGGCCGTTTGGAGGAAGACACCAATTGGTGTAACCATTCCTTATTCATCATCTGATGAAATAACAGGGGTTTAGAAAAATAATGATTTACAAATCATGAAGAAATAGATGGGCGGGATTAATAGGGCCGGTCTAATAAAAAAGCAAGAGTCAAAAAAATCATTTTTTTGTCCCTCGTGTGACCGTATCTGTCAAAACCATGTGGTAGACTAAGAAATCTCTGAGGAATTAAAATTAACAACTTACGCGAATCTGTGAAATCTGCGAGTCTGTGGATCAAAAAGAAACGCCCCTTTTCAGGGGCGTCGGCCCAACGATGCTATCGTTGGGGGAGCTACGTTTTGGTAAACTCTATAAAAAACCGGTTTAAAAGTCAATCTGTGATTGATAATCACGGAGGCTTGAATCATGTTGATTTCAACAATACGCGCTACGCCTCTCCATAGGGTGCGCAACTTGGCGGGTTTTTTATTTTTGGAATCAACTATGCAAAAAGAACAAAATAAAAAATATGACTAAAAAATATTATGCACATAGCCTTGAAGGAAAACCGCCCTCTGACTGGCAGCCGCTGGGAGAACATCTGAAGAATGTTGGGGAAATAGGCCTGTCGTTTTTTATTGCTTTTGACTGTAAGGATTGGGGTGATCTGGCATGATTTAATAATTTAAGGTGGTTTATGATGAAGGTCTATGAATATACTTTTTTTGAATAGCATATACAGGGGCAATTTATGAATGTAAAGCGGTATAAAGTTCAGATGGAGGGCGAAGGTGCACTATCGCTTTTTACAAGGCCGGATTCATTCACGCCATTGACGAGAAAAACGAAATTGGAGCCCAGTTGAATGGAGTCAAGCAAT
>JAYEMW010000121.1:0-4329 GCA_034718555.1 Thermodesulfobacteriota bacterium | reverse complement strand
TAAGAGGCTTAAAGGGTTTTTACTTTATAGTTTTAGATAGTTAGCGTGGCATATCTGAACGGTTTAATTGGGGATGTCTATGGTAGATTTGGCCAGGAAGTTAGAACTAACCCCCGCTGCCATCAGTTGTGGGGTTCGGACGGGAGAGAAGATGGCAAATGGAAAGCATTACCAATTGAAAACATGGGATATTTGAATGTTTACGGTCCCTAAAGGGCACTTAAAAATAAGGCTGTTTATTTACGGGTGTTATCTTCTCCCATAACCAATGGCTTTTACATAATCTTCAATTTCATGTAAAACTGTTAAATCATCTATAGTGGCCGGCACTCTATACTCCGCACCATTGGCTATTTTTCTTAAAACTCCTCTTAATATTTTCCCTGACTTGGTCTTGGGGAGCATATTTATAACAATTGCCTGTTTGAAGCTTGCTATAGGCCCGATTTGCTCCCGAACCATTTTAATGAAGTCATTGATAATTACCTCAGGCTCCCTGGTTACTCCTGCCTTTAATACAGCAAATCCAAGGGGAACCTGGCCCTTGAATGAATCGTCCACCCCCAAAACAGCACATTCAGCCACATCCGGGTGTTTTGCTATAACCTCTTCCATTGCACCGGTGGAAAGCCTGTGCCCTGCGACATTAATAACATCATCAATCCTTCCCATAACAAATACATATCCATCTTTATCAATGTACCCGCCATCACCTGTGTAATAATATCCCTTAAACATATCAAGGTAGGATTCCTTCATTTTTTTATCATTTTTCCATAGAGTGGATAATGTACCAGGGGGTAGGGGCAACTTAATGCCCAGAGTTCCCTCATTTTCCGGCGGAAGAATGTTAGAATCCTGGTCAAATACCTCTATCTTATACCCGGGAACAGGTTTTGTCGGAGAGCCTGCCTTTTCAGGAAAACGCTCAAGTCCCATAAAATTGGAGGCAATCGGCCAACCGCTCTCCGTTTGCCACCAGTGGTCTATGACAGGTCTTTTTAATAGATTACTTGCCCAGTAGTACGTATCCGTATCAAGTCTTTCCCCGGCAAGAAAGAGAGACTTAAAGAATGAAAGGTTATATTTTTTTAGATATTCTCCATGCGGGTCTTCCCTTTTAATGGCCCTTAATGCAGTCGGTGCAGTGAAAAGGGCCTTTATCTTGTGCTGCGATATGACCCGCCAGAATGCTCCGGGATCAGGCGTGCCAACCGGTTTCCCTTCATATAGGACGGTTGTACATCCATAAAATAAGGGGGCATATACAATATATGAGTGCCCTACTACCCATCCCACGTCCGATGCTGCCCACCAGATATCACCTGGTTTTATTCCATAGATATATTTCATACTCCATTGGAGGGCTACTGCATGGCCTCCGTTATCTCTTACTACGCCTTTTGGCATTCCTGTAGTGCCTGAAGTATATAGGATGTAAAGCGGGTCAGTTGCCTTTAAAGGCAATGATTCAACCGGGGTTGAGCTATTTACTGAATCTTCCCAGTCAATATCTCTTCCTTTTATTAGGGTGCATTTTCCCTGTTTTCTCTGAAAGATGACACACCTTTCCGGCTTGTGCTCGGAGATTTCAATCGCCTTATCGAGCAATGGTTTATACTCAATTATTTTTTTTCCTTCAATTCCGCATGAAGAAGAGACTATTAATTTAGGTTTTGCGTCATCAATCCTGATTGCAAGCTCATTTGAAGCAAACCCACCAAACACAACGGAATGAACGGCCCCAATTCTCGCACATGCAAGCATTGAGATAATGGCCTGAGGAATCATCGGCATATATATTATTACTGTATCACCTTTTTTTACCCCAAGGGACGAAAACAAGCCTGCTAATTTTGCTACACGGTCCAGAAGATCGGCATAGGTTATCTTTTCGATCGCATCAGTCACGGGACTGTCATAAATAATAGCATCCTGATTGGCTCTCCCGTTCTCTACGTGACGGTCTATGGCATTATAACATGTGTTTAATTCGCCACCAGGAAACCACCTGTACAGCGGGGCATGAGAGTTATCCAATACTCTATCAAATGGTTTGAACCATTTGATCTCTTTTGCGGCCTCACCCCAAAATCCTTCCGGGTTATTAATAGACATGTCATATGTATCTTTGTACTTTCCTGTCATCAGTTTCTCCTTATCTATCATTTATGGAAAATCTGTATTTAACATATCAAAATACCAAAATCGAGACATTGTTGCAAAATTTTAGATAATACCTTGCATTAATGGTGGGAAATGTTATTGAAAAAGGGGAATGATGTTTTTGGGCCTTTAGACGGAAAAACAGGTCAGTCTTTTAAAAGGAGGAAATTACACAGTTGTCTAATGACAGGCTTAAACAAGAAGTTAAATACCATTTTGCGGGATGGGTAGTTTTTGTTATATGTGCAGTTCTTTTCATTGCCTCAAGCCTTAAAAGCGGAGACATTTTGATGCTTGTTGCCAGCATTGTGTTTCTTGCAGCCTGTATAATATTTATTATACCCCTGATTAAAACAATAACAGATGAACGGGGAAATAAAAAATGAAAGCAAGGCAGGCAGCAGTTTTAATGATAAAAACTACATGTCTATTTTAAAAAACCCTGAATGATTCTATTTACTGCCTCATCGTATGTCAGCCCGAGACTCATAAGCTTCATAAGCTGGTCACTGGCTATCTTTCCAATGGAGGCCTCGTGAGTAAGTTCTGCATCAGGGTGAAATGCCTTGAGTGATGGGATAGTCTCATTTACTCCATTATCCATGATAATGGCATCGCATTCGATATGACCGAGACACTTTGCGCGGGCCTCAATGGTGGCATAAAAATCTTGTCTGGAGTTACCCTTAATAACAGAGCGAGAAACCATATTAGCCGAACTATCATCACCTTCAAGGATAATATTATTTTGCGATGATGCGCTTTGTTCATAGTCAGTCAAAACACGCTCTGTGATAATGAGTGAGCTACCTGCAGACAGATTTGCCTCATTAACACGATCTGCTTTATTAACTCCGCCTATTTGGCTTAGCTCCATTTCCACATAGGAATTTTCCCCTAAAAATACCTTTGTGGTAGGATTAAGGATTCGCTCTCCTGGGCCATTGCCAATGGCCACATGTTTTTCCACATATTTTACCCTGGCGCCTTTACCCACTTGAAAATCGTGGATACCTTCATGCCCTTCTGATTCTGAACTCCCACAGTGGATACCGCAACCGGCAATAATAGTCACATCCGAGTCTTCCCCAATAATGAATGTATTATAAACCAAATCATGAAGCCCTGCCTGACTTACTATGACCGGGATGTGAACAGATTCATTCACAGTTCCAGGCTTTATTGTAACTATTATACCGTTTCCCTCTGCATTGTCTTCAATGATAATGTTTGGAGAGATTTCACGGGAAAGGGTTGTTCCGTTTTTTCTAATACTGTAGGCGCCTTTTGGGATTTTTTCTAAATCCGCAACGGTCTTCAAAAGTTCCTTATCTAATCCAGCTAACATCAAGTTCTCCTTCACAAATTTCATTATAAGTACATTCGCTCAAGTCGTCCAAAATGGATTTTGCCCCGTCCAGTCCGCCCGAGTATGCAATTTTACCATTATTTATCAAAATCAGTGCATCTGCGGCATTTAGAAAGGCCTTGTTGTGGCTTACAACAATGGTCGTTGTATTCAGCTCTTCCTGCTCCTTTTTAAGAAGATGGACCATTGGATCTATTGTCCATAAGTCAATGCCGGTGTCAGGTTCGTCATAAATAGCAACTGCAGGGTTACGGGCAATAGTTGTAGCAAGCTCTATTTTCTTTATTTCGCCTCCGGAAAGGTTGCCGTCAACAGTTTTATCCAAAAACTCAAGGGGACAGATTCCACATCGTGCTACGATTTTTACCAATTCATTCTCATCGTTGGTTCCGCTTGCAATGGAAAGTAAGTCCCTGAAGGTCATCCCCTTAAATCGTGCAGGGTGTTGAAAACCATAGGCAATTCCAGACCTGGCACGATCTGTAATGGTTGCCCTGGTTATATCTTTGCCTTCAAATAAAATACTGCCGGATGTTACCTCGTTTATTCCCATAATAATTTTTGCAAGAGTTGTCTTGCCGCTGCCGTTAGGTCCGGTTATTGCGTAAAATTTACCTGTTTCAAAGGTATAACTAAATCGATCAATGATTGTTTTCGTTGCATGGGTGTCATCAGATTCGGTATCTGAGACTGTATAAGTTATTTCTTTTAACTCAAGCATTTTAAACTCCAGGAATTATATCTCCAAATATTTATTATACTATTAATAACCATATGTATTTCTTTAATTCTTT
>JAYEMW010000120.1:0-21542 GCA_034718555.1 Thermodesulfobacteriota bacterium | reverse complement strand
AAAATGGAACCTTTGAACCCGTGAACGATTACAATTGTCTAAAGAGGAGGACTAATTATAAAGGCTCCAAAAAAATATAAAAAATATATATACTGGTTACCCAGGGAAAAAGAAGAAGAGCTGCGACAGGACCTTACACAAAGAAAAATAAAGCTTAAAAAGGGCAAGGCCCTTCTCTGCCCCGGCCTTGACGAGATAAGCAAGGTAATCAGCCTTGGACCAGAGGTCTGGGACAGCACATGCCACAGGCAGGGAAGCTGGTATAGGGAATCAAAAAAGAATGGACAATACCTTATCATTAGTTCCCTTGAATTAGAGCATTACGAACCTTACAAAGAGGCTGTTATAACACAGTCAAACTTTATACTCCAAAGGCCTGCCTCCATGGAGGAGATGGAGAAAATGGTAAGGGATAATGAATTTAAACCGCTCATTCCTGATGATTGGAATATCATATCAGACCTGGAAAAGAGGATATGGGTCAGGTGGGCAAGAAGAAGTGGGTCAGATGCAGACTGGGATACGCTTTTTCTCACGCATACGGCGAACCACGCCAACTTCATAAAACCACGATTCTTTATTGAGGAGAATGGGCAAAAGATCCCCTACTCTATTAATACATCGGCAAATCTATGTTCTTGCTGTTTGGAACTTTTCCAGGTGATTGGCGACAAATATCCCAAAAAACTTGTTTCCCCATGCGCTGGCGCCGTTATATTCTCCAGACTTCCAAAAGACAGATACCTCCTTGTAGAAAAGCCGAAAAATTCTTAGGGTTCACGAAAAAATAAGGTAACCGTTCACGGGTTCAGGGGTTCAAAGGTTGTATCATCATCATACGCCATTTTGCAAGCTTTTTTGTAAGGGAAAACCGACCGCTTTCACGTCCCCACAAATCTGGAACATGGTACTTGGCAATGATGTTAAAAAACCCGCATTTTTAAGAGTCTTTTTGGGATGCAATTTCAGTTTTTTCCCTAACCCTGAACCTTGAACCCTGAACCTGTGAACGGATACAAAATTCATTACACCATTTACCTGCCTAATAACACAATCAATTCCAAAAAATATTAAAAAAATAATTTAATTCAATTAAATGTTGCATTTTATCTTTTTTTGTGTTAAATTATATATAAATATAAAAAAAGTGTTGACATATTCAATAATATATTATAATATGATACACAAACGGAATATTGAAATTAATTTAATGTCTGGGATAAGAAAAAATAGCAATCACGATGTAACCAAATACTCACAGAATTTTAGATGTGGGGAGGCCAGGGGGAGGAGTCATGAAAAATCCCCTGGCCTTTTGGTATCTGGCGGAGCGAACCAGATACAATTGAGGTTAAATATTTAACCTCAATTCATTTTATCAACAAATAGTCATAAAAAACAAGATTTAATTTGTTGCTTTTTTCAACTATTTGTTTTTATTATAATACTTTTAATGCCTATTCTATAAAACCTATCAACGATAGGGGTTTTTTATTACTGCTCGTTTTTGGGTCAATGGATAAAATTAGTTTTTTTTCTGCTTTAAATCCCTTGAACTGTTCTCTGCCTTTTCCTTTCCCTCCAATTTCAATGACAATTCTTTCCTTTTCAAATTCCACAAGATAATCCGGGGTTTTTGCTCCACGCTTTGTCTTAAGGTAATGGAACTTATAGCCTTTCATGGTCAGCATCTCAGCAAAAAAATCCTCCCGGATTGCACCCTGGCACTGCTGCAGATCGCTGTACAGAAGACGAAACGGGAGAAGCATTAATACTTTTGGTTCTTTGAGCACATTTGTTCCTTTGGGATAGATAGGATTAAGTATAAAGGCTTTGGAGAGTAACTTAACAAATAATTCTGCCTTATATTTTGTAATTCCAAGATTTCTTGAAATCGATGAGAAATTGATACCATCAACCTCTGATTTTCCAATAAATGACAGGGTTTTCTCAATCTTTTCAATATCCTCAAATCTGAGATTTGAAACCATTGGTATATCCTTGTGAATAACTTTCATGCAGATGTTTTTCATAAGCGGCATGGGATCAGGCTCTTCGAGAGCAAGCGGAAAGATTCCCCCTTGTAAGTATTGATCAAATAGATAGCTATATCGCATATGCTCTGTTGCCCACCGGTCGTCAAGAATATCGCTGATGGAAAGGGACGGTATTTCAGCATTTTTAATGAAAGACAGATATTCTCTAAAAGAGAAGGGATATAAAAACCGCAGAAGGACTCGACGAGAGAGGTCGTGAGCAGAATCAAAAAGAGACAATGATACAGAACTGGTAAAAACGACACGTATTTTAAAAAAATCGTAAATCTTTTTCAAGTCTTTTGTATATGTTTTACAGAAATGAATTTCATCCACCAAAAGTGTTCTTATTTTATAATGGTCCGATAGAATTCTTGCCACCTCGGACAAATCCAATTCATCTAAGGTATCGGCTGACAGGTAAAATGCATCAGGCTCTGAAACGGCCAGCTGCTTGAGCATAACAGTCTTACCTACCCCGCGAGGTCCCACAATACCGATGAAATGTTTTCCAAATTCAGATTGAATTTCGTTAAACAAATACCGAACCTTTGGAAAATGTTTGCCTTCTTCTTTCGCCCTTTCGTTTAACTCAAGCATTTCCGATATATTCATTTGGTCTCCATTTTGCCAGGAATTGCAATTCCCTGCATGCCTTGATTGAGAAGGCAATAAATGCTTCCATTAAATGTGCATTTTGTCTATTTATTTTCTAAAAATATATACATTTTGTTTAAATATAATATATCATGATATCCATTTTGTCAAATTATTCTTTTAAATGATGTTTATTTATAATAGGGGACTATATATGACTTTAATAATCACTACGGGACAGGAGGAGTTTTCTTGACCTGAATCAATCTGACTTTGACCTTTCTTTGACATTCTTAAATCGAACCAGTTCAGACTTTACCGCAGAGAGACTTTACCGCAGAGTACGCTGAGGGCGCAGAGTTTTAATTATTATTTTTTGGAATTTTTTTTTAAAATCTTATCTCTGCGTTCTCTGTGAACTCAGCGGAGAACTATCACCTTAAATCAATGCTTGCATTTTCTATTGATTTTTCTTAAATTCTGAATGATATTAAAAATAATAGTTACTATTCAGATGTCTCTCTTTTGACAGGATAACCCCGCTTTCTGCGGGGCAGGCATAGATAAACAGGAATTTATGTTAAGTCACAAACAAGACATTATTGTAATAATCCTGTAAATCAAAAAAAATATCCTGGCAAAATACCTTACAGATACACCGGAATTAATAAAATCTCTTTGGGTCTGTAAAAAAATATTCAAATTAACCTCCGATCAATCTGGAGAGCAGCCTAAACCAAATTTCAATAGAAGGGTTTAAAGTAATCACTTACCCTTAGGGCAAGGAAAGGGCTATCAGGTAGTTAGAGGATTTACAGGAATTAAAAAATCAAGTTAGGGTTCACGAAGAAATAAGTTTACAATTTCAGGTGTTGAGGCGCCCGCCTGACAAGGCGTGGAAACGCAGGAATATCAGGTATATTCCGAGTTTTCACAACGCAGTTAGGCGGGATGCATCGGCGTCTGAAATGTGAAGTTATTTTTGAGTGAGCCCTTAGTCCTGTTATCCTGTCTAATATATACCTGGGTAGTTACAAATAACACTAAAAAATAAAAAGGAGAGATATTCCATGAATATGCCAAGACCATTCGGATATGTCCCTGTAAAAGGACAAAAGCAAGACAACTCAAGCTATAAAGAGCTTGAAGCCACAGAGCTTTACTGCCCAAAATGCAAGAGGGCGGTCCCAGTAATCAAATCTCTGCTGCTGGTCTTACCTACCGGTGACAAATATGAATATAGGTGCAGGTTCTGCGGCACACCGGTTGGAGAAAAAATAGACCACAGAGGACAATATTATTCTATCTTGAAGACGTAATTGACTGTTCGATTGCCACAAAGGCACTAAGCCCGCCCTGCAATTCTTCAGGTACGTTAAAATATTTCAATTTATTGATGTATTCATGAAGAGTATCATCAGTCCATAAAACATCAAATTGGTCATTTTCCCATCTATGAATTATTTCTTTGTTAGGACTGTCTTCGGATTCCGATAAATGTGAGGCAATAATAATGTTCGTGTCCAGTACTACCCGAAATTTATTTCTTATCATAATAAGATCGCACTTCTTCGAGAACTTTATCACGAACTTTCATGAACTCAGCAAAAAAGTCCTGTCGTGTCCAGCCTTGTTTTTTGCGTTGATGAGCTAAATTTCGGGCTTGATTAATGATTTCATCGTTATGATGATAAGTGGATTTGAGTGGGATATGAAGTATTAATTCATTTCCCCTTTTCTCATAATTGATAGGGAATTCATCCGTTATCCCAAAAGTTTTCTTTAAAAAAGCTAACGATAAAGTGGACATTTCATTCTCCATAATAATTGGTGGTTTTGTTCTTATGATAATTTTAACGGATATGTTTTTTTCTGTCTTGAATCTTAAAAGAAATTAAAAAACCTATACCTGTTATTGCCGCCATTCCAAGTATAATAAGAAGATATACTTCCATTTTAACCCCCTTTTTCGTCTTTTGGCGTTATAAAGTATGCCAACAAAGCAAATGTAACAAAAGATATACCAAGCATAATGCTTGACAACAAAGAATATTTCCCTGCCAGAAAGCTGGTAATTACACCTGCCGTTAGTGTGTATTTAGCAGCATCAGCAAAAATATTGCCTACAACTTTTCTTCTTTCTCTGTCAGCAACTATCATTATAACATAAAAAATTAAGTTTCTGTCACCTGATAAGTTGAAGAAGCCTATCATTCATTAAAACATAGTTAAATCAGCCCATTGTTACTACATAATAACCCCATTATTTGAGACTGTCAAATTGTTAAAAAAGATATTATTAACATATAATTTTAGATGTTTTGTGGCTTAGTGCCTTTGTGGCTTAGCGGCTACTAAGCGGCTACTAAAAAAACTCAAACTGATAACCATTTGACAACCCTTAATAACATCCTTAATCTTTTCACTGCTGAGTGTTCCTATCTTTTCAATCAATCTGTTTTTATCTACTGTGGCTATTTGACTGACGACCACCACGCTTGCCTTAGCCAGGTTTGCAGTGCCTTTCAATAAAGAAACATTTCCAGGGATCTGCCCTAATTTCAGATTTGATGTCAATAGGGCTACAACTGTAGTATTAATGCCACTAATGTTCAGTAAATTATTCTGGATTACAATTGCCGGTCTTTTTCCTGACGGGCCGGAATCCCTTGAAACGCCAAACCTGACCCAGTATATATCTCCCTGTCTCGGTTTTACCATGGCAACTCATCCAAATCCAAATTATCATCAATATCCTTGGCCATTAGACGCTGTTCTTGCATTATTTCCGGATCTTGAAATATTTCGTTAATACGGTCAACAAATGCCTCCTCTTTAAATTTTCGCACCTCATCGGCAAGAGCATTGCTGATAAGGTGGCTTAATTTAATTTGTCTTTGTTTTACTATCTCCTTTACTTCCTTAAATGTCTCCTCTGGAATAGTTACGCTTATTTTTGCATATCCCATAGTAAATCCTCCTAAGAATCATTCTAATACCTATAATTTATCATGTCTAAAATACTATTGTCAATAATTTTCTTCGGTCATGTCCGTCGAAGAAAAGTCTGCGTCCGTCTGCGTGTGTCTGCGGCTAATTAAACGAAGATCATGAATTGTGTTTTGCTTGCACCTGTATATGTGTTAAAATAAACACATATAACGAACAATTTAATTTAAACACCTTGCAACATATTGTTATTTTTCGATTTTTTATGTCTTATTATCTGGTATAGTAATTGCATATAAAAATTGTATAAGAAAAAGTATAAACAGCGCTAAAGGCAGGTAATTTTGAATTGAAAAAAGTTGACATTACTCTTTTAGTATGTTAGAAGCACGCAAATTCATATATACTTTTTCAGTTAATTACGTAAAGAAAGGAGGTGGAGAGAGAGAGTAGATTTAGTAATATTTTTAATGTTTTGTAAGTTATATTATAGAGATTTTTTTGTTAATCAATTTTAGGAGGAAAGAGTTATGAAAAAATTATTAGTTTTACTTGCAGCAGTTGCATTCGTAGTTGCTTTTACAGTACCGGCCATGTCTGCAGATTGGAATTTCTACGGCAGTGCCAGGATGTCAACATTCTTTGACAGTGATTCAGAAGAAGTTGACAACAAAATCGCTTATGATGATGATGACCTCACATGGGCCCTCCAGGGCAACAGCAGGCTCGGCGCCACAGTAAAGGCAGGCAACATCGGTGGCGGATTCGAGTATGGCACAGGCGTCAACGTCAGAAAACTGTATGGTACATGGAACTTCGGCGGCGGCGAACTCCTCGTTGGCCAGACATACACACCTCTCAACTACTTCATCTCAAACCAGGTTTGGGGCAGTGACAA
The DNA here is from genome assembly GCA_034718555.1 of Thermodesulfobacteriota bacterium. GTDB lineage: Bacteria > Desulfobacterota > DSM-4660 > Desulfatiglandales > B25-G16 > M55B121. The sequence continues at coordinate 15,062 of JAYEMW010000120.1, read as the reverse complement.
TGACATGCTCACTTATGGCGGTATCTATGCTGGCCGTAGGCCGATGATCCAGTTAAAAACAGGTGGTTTTAAAATCGCATTGATACAGCCAAACACCGGTGCTGTCACAAATTTTCCTGCTGGAGGAGAAACAGATACATCAATCCCAAAGATTGAGGCATCTTATGGTTTTAACGCCGGCCCACTCAAGCTTTCCCTTATGGCCATGTATAATACCTTTGACGTAGTAGACGCAGCCAACAACGAAGAAGGCGTCGACTCCTATGTATTGGGTCTCGGTTTTAAGGTTCCTCTTGGAGCAGCCTATGTTAATGGTAATGTCTGGATGGGCCAGAACACCGGTAACACAACCTTGGCTACAATATCTTTTGCCGCGAATCCGGCAAATGACGCAGCCTGGGATGGCGCTAACATAGTTGATAATGATGCACTTGGCTATCTGCTTGTTGTTGGATTCAAGGCAAGCGATGCCCTCAGCTTTGAGCTTGGTTACGGCCAGGTAGAGCATGAGCTTGACCAGACAGGTGAGGATGCAGACGAAACTTCCGCCATGTATGCACAGGCAGTAATTAACATTGCAAAAGGCTTCTTCGTTGTACCGGAAGTCGGCAAGATTGACTACAAAGAAGACGCTGCCGGTAATGATCAAGGTGATACCACATACTTTGGCGCAAAATGGCAGATCAACTTCTAAATTGAGTTGTAAAGCTTAGAATTATAACCCGTGGCCTCATGGTCACGGGTTTTTTTATTCAAACTCAACCATGTTAATCTCGTAAGAAGTCTCGAAATCGCCATGCCGGACTTGATCCGGCATCCAGAACGTATTGAATTTACTGGATTCCGGCTTTCGCCGGAATGACGGAAAAGAAAATTTTTCGACTTTTTACGAGCCCATCAACCATAAGGCTTTTAAATGTAAATTACCTTGACAGCTTTTATCCTAAAATTGTAGAATTTATTTTAAGGATAATTCCCAATAAAATTTACAGATATTACCTTTCACTGTGTATGAGAAATAATGAATAAATTTAAAGCTTTTGTATCTTCGTGACTTTGTGGCTGTACAAAATGGAATATATAAATCATGATAAAAAATATTTTTTTTAATACTACTAAAAAATTCAATATATCCGGCAAAATATCCATCACAATCTTTCTTTTTATTTCTGCATGGTTACCTTGCTCAGCTCATGCTAAGACACTTGCCGTTTTCCCTTTTGCCGTCTATTCAGATAAACCTTCAGACTTTATTCGCCATGGAGTTAATAGTATGCTCACCTCACGCCTGTCCGGAGGTGACATTGAAATAATCAGGTATAAAGATTTTGAATCACTTTTAATTGGAGATGAGAAAAATGGCATTATAAAAGAAAAAAGGGCTGAGGAGCTTTCTCGAAAACTTAATTTAGACTTTTCCATCTTCGGCAGTATTACCACTCTTGCTAAAAGTTACAGCTTAGACCTTTCGGTTTTTACACTTAAACCAAAGGGTGCGTCCCTGAAAAAAATATCTCATGTATTAAAGGAAGATCAGTTTATTCCAAAATTATCCGATATTGCATATCAAATAAGGGCAGTGATAGAAGGCAAAGAGATAGCTATCCCTAAGACTGCTGCACCTTCTCCAATTATAGATGACTCCAAAACCTCCCCTATGGGAATTTTCTCGGAAATAGGGAAAGAGAAAAAGGGTTCTGCAGATATTGAAAAGGGGCTTTTTTTTCAGGAAACCAGGGAAGCAAAGGGGTTTAAACCGACAGGCAAAATTTCCGTTGATTTTTCAATCATGGCATTTGCCGTTGGTAATTTGGACGGAAAAGACGGCGCTGAGCTAATAATGCTTGGACGAAAAAAACTTTTTATTTATACAAAAAAAGGCGACGCTTTCGTCAATGTTGACATCCTCAAGGCAGGCATAGGAGAGGATTTTATAAAAGTCAGTGTCGGTGATGCAGATAAAAATGGCCTAACAGAAATTTATCTGATAAGTCGCTATGGCATAAGGGCCAGAACAACCGTGTTAAAATGGTCCGGCTCATTTAAAAAACTAAATCGTCTAACAGGACACTTGCAGGCAATAAAAGACCCTTCCAAGAATAAAACAGTGCTATTATTTCAGGCCTCTAAGGCCGATGAATTTTTCCAGGGCCCTCTATTTTTCATGGATTATGATCAACAGGGAAAACTTGTCCAATCTGATAAGGCACCTAAGCTCAAAGGAGCACAGTTTTACACTGTTGCCTTATTTGATCTTGACAAAGACGGTAATAATGAATGGATAGGCCTGGGCGAAGATTCCAGGCTCCAAGTCTGGAATAATCAGGGTAATGTCATATGGAAGGGCACTAAACAATTAGGGGGGACAAATAATGCCATAAGAATAGGCAATGCAGCGCCAGGGGAGCTTTCACCAAGGGTATCTTTCAACAGCAGACCTCTAATAACTGATATTGACCACGATGGAAAAGAAGAAATCCTTGTAGTAAAAAATATACCCCTTGTCAAACACATGGCCGATTTCAAGGTATACGATAAATCCAGCCTGATTGGATACAGAATTGAAGGGACAGATCTTTCACCGGCTTGGGAGACGAGGGATACAGACTTTTGCCTGGTTGGAATGGAGGGGTATGGCCGGACCCTTTATCTGGCTGCACAGAAGGCAAAGATAATTAATATAAAAAAAGGGTCCGGCCTTGTTATGTGGTTTGATTAATCGACTTCAGTCAAAAATGAGCACTGCGACTCAAAAAAACTTTCTCGCACCCCAATAATGAACGTTTTATCTAAACATTCAATCTCCTTGTTGCACTAAAATAAGTGAGGGGGGAGTAGCGAATAGTGAGCATTTACCGAAACTTGTACTGAATGCCGAATGATATGATCATAACATCTTTCTTGAGTTCCATGCCAGTCGTTGTTGTTTCATCCTTGTAATAAGTTTTTAGCACCCCAAGATTCAAATCAAAGCCAGGGTGAACAATATAGGCAAAACCAGCGGCAATCGTATTTGCATCTAACTCTGGGCACTCGCATGACATACAATCAGCCTCGATTCCAGCGTCCGTATATAAGTATCCAATGCTACCCTTGAATGTTGGGGTAAATCCGTATTCAAGGGCAAGGCCAATATCATATCCATTATCGACATTATCCTCATTACCATTCCAGTCCGCATCTTCATTGAAATAGTATACGTAGCTTGCCTCAAGCTTGAGGTTCGGTACGATATTATAGGCAGCCCCAAGACCAAGCAGGGCAGGAAGATCTCTCCGTGCTTTTGAACCATCGATAAAGATTCCTAAATCATCCCTGTTCACCTCGGTTTCAAAATCAAGGCTCGTTCTCGTCTCATACCTGAGTCCTATATTAAAGTCTTCTGTAGGGGAAATATTTATACCTATAATGCCGCCTAATCCATCCGCTGTCTCTTCATAGTCAATTTCTGCGAACTGATCAGGCACTTGTCCGGAAGAGGCATTTATTGCTACCGAGCCTGCTGCCTCTTTTTGCGCGTCTATATATCGCAAGCCTAATGATACTGATATCATATCATTTATGGCGTAAGCACCCCCCAGGGTTAATCCGTAGTAAATGCTTTCAGCCTCAAGACTCTGGCTGAGAATATTATCGTACAATGGAGGATACCCACCTAAGGCCAGCTGTGCATTAGCCCCCCCAATAAACCCCTGACCCAGCGCAAGGGTAGTCGCATTGCCGTTCTCGTATCTTACCTTCCCGCCACCACATGGTATGGTAAGAGCTGCAAAGCCGGCCCATCTGTCCTTTTTATAGAGACCAAAAAAACCAGGTATTATAGAAGGAGTGTCAGACACATACTCGATACCGCCAATGGTATTCGAATATTCCTTGAGGGCATACTGCCCGGCAAGGTTCAAGAAAAATCCATCCTCCATTTTCACTACCCCGGCTGGGTTATAAACCACAGCATCTGCTGAATCTGTTGCCGCATTTCTATTTAACGTTCTTACATATTCTGCGCTTAGATTTTGTTTGTTATCTATACCTCCAGCAATAATGGGTGACGTTAAAGAAAAAATGAGCCCTCCTGCACATAGAAAAATAAAGAGCTTTTTCATACCATATTCTCCTTTCGAGTTTTAGGTTATAAAAAATTATAAGCGGCCTAAATATAAAAAATTACCATTCAAAAGTCAATTATTATTTTCCTCAAAAAAACTATCATCTATAAAGGCTCAATATTCGTTCAACCCTGAACCCTCAACCTATGAACTTGTGTATGTTTAATCTTACCTCTTCCTCCCCTCAAATTCATTTAGAGAATCCTGTCTTTCCTTTGTAAACACACAGGCAAGGCAGGCCTCAACCTCAAAATCCATCAGCGCCTCAAGGCTAACCTCTCCCCTTGCCATATTTAGCCCTTTCTTGATCATCTTAATGGAAAAGGAGGAATTTTCCGCAATCTTCTTTGCCATCTCCTTTGCTTTTTCCATGAGCTGATCTGCAGGCACAGCCTTATTTACAAGACCTATCCTCTCAGCCTCTTTTCCGTCAATGTATTCAGAGGTGAACAAAAGTTCCTTGGCCTTTCCAGGTCCTATAAGATCCTGCACCAGTCTCATTGCCCCTCCTGTAACCGAGGATGTCACCTTTGCCTCTGGAGAGCCGATCTTTGCCTCCTCAGCAGCCAGGCGTATATCACATGCAAGGGCCAGTTCATAACCTGACCCTAATGCATAGCCGTTAATTGCCGCTATGATGGGCTTTTCAAAACGGATAATCTTTCTGGAGGTTTCCTGAAGCTCAACAAGGTAATCCCGATAATCTTCAATACTTCTGTCCTTTGAGTCCTTTAAATCCGCCCCTGTGGAAAATGCCCTTCCCTCTCCCGTAATTATCAACGCCTTTGTCTCAGGGTCATTCTGCACATCCTCTAAGGCAGCCTGAAAATCAAGCCATAACTGTTTGTTCATGGCATTTAATACCTGCGGCCTGTTAAGTTTTATAGTTGCAATCCCTTCCTCTTTTTCATAAATGATACATTCAAATTCCATTATTCACTCCTTCCTTTTGGCTTGTAAATAAATTTTAACCGCAGACACACGCAGACTTAATGCCCGGCCGACCTGGCCAGGCATTATATTTCGCGTCCTTCGGGCAGATCCAAAACCATCCTTTTGATTTCAGCCTTTGGATGCTTAAAATTTACCAAAATCCCAACTTGTATACCTGTGGCTTTTAAATAATTCAATAGTTGCGCTTCATGTATTTTATCAATAGCTTTCACTGTCTTGAGTTCAATTATTATCTTGCCTTCAACAAGCATATCCACGATATATTCACCGACTACATTTTCTTTATAAATGACTTTTATTGGAACCTGATTATCTGCCGTTATTCCTCGTCTTTTCAGTTCAATTAATAATGCGTTTTCATATACTTTCTCAAGAAAACCAGGGCCAAGAACCTTATTTACTTCAAACACGGAACCATTTATGGCGTATGTAATGTCGTTAATATCCATAGAACAATGAACTCGCGAAGCGATTGCATTTTTTATTGGGCCGACCCGGCCCAATAAAATGTCTGCGTTTGTCTGCGTGGGTCTGCGGTTAATTTCACCCAAGTATCACCCTTGAATCCACAACAGACAAACCCTTTTCATGAACAATCACGGGATTCAAATCAATCTCGCTGATCTCAGGGTTTTCAACTGCAATCTCTGATAGTTTAAAAAGAATATCTTTGATTGCATCAATATCCTTTGGCCTTTCACCTCTAATACCTTTAAGTACCTTGTATCCCTTTATCTCTTCAACCATCTCATCAATATCCTCCCTGGCCAAAGGTGCTACCCTGAAAGATACATCCTTTAAAACCTCTACAAATATACCACCAAGTCCAAACATAATGACTGGGCCGAACTGGCGATCCTGAATCATGCCAATAATACATTCCTGTCCTTTGGTGACCATGGGTGAAATAAGGGTTCCTAATATCTTATCTCTTGTTGTTACATTGCCTGTATTCTTTAATATTTCATCAAATGCATCCCTTACTTCTTCTTCACTGCTCAGACCAAGCTTAATTCCACCGGCATCTGATTTATGAATTATATCAGGGCTCACTATCTTCATTGCAACCGGAAAACCAATTTTTCCTGCTGCATCAACAGCTTTATCCGGACTGTCTGCCATCATCGCATCAGGCAGTGAAACATTGTATTCTTTGAGCAGTTCCCTGGATTCAGTCTCGAGTAAATTATTTCTTTTTTCCTCCTTTACACTCTTAAATAACGCCTTAACCCTGTCACGCTCTTTAGTCTCAGCAATTGAAAGCTCTATGTCTGCAATCTTTTTCTGCCTTACGGAAAATTTCATCATTTCACCAAGGCACCTGGCAGTCCTCTCAGAGGACTCAATGACTGGAACTCCTGCGGACTTCAGTATATCGAGGGATTTAATAGGCTCCCTGGCAAAACTGGTATGTACGAACAAAGGCTTTTCATATTTTTCCACCAACTCTGTTAGATCCCTCGATGTCTTTTCCTCCAACTCTGCAACATGAGGGGCTATGATATCCTTAAATCCTCCGAAAAAACCCGTTATATAAACGCCGTCTATATTATCATCTTGCATGCAGGCATTTACACACTCTGTTATCATGTGGGGATTTTCCTCTGCTGTTCCCCCATAATCAATCGGATTGCTCGCAGGCATACCTTCAAGTAAAAAAGGTCTTATCTTTTCCTGTGTTTCTTCGCTCAGCACAGGAACCTCCATCCCATAGGTCTCAGCGTTGTCTGCAGCTACGGAGTTATCTCCCCCACCCTCTGAGAGAATTGTTACCCTGTTGCCCTTAGGAAGGGGGCAGTTACTAAACACCTCCGCCATATCAAACAGCTCATCTACATTAGACACCCTGACAATTCCAGCCTGTCTGAATGCCGCATCCACTATAACATCATCTCCTGCAAGAGAACCCGTATGAGAAGCGGCTGCCCTTGCCCCGGCCTTTGATTTACCTACCTTAAGGGCAATAACAGGTTTTTTTCGTCCGGTTTCTCGGGCAACCCGGACAAGACTGTTCCCTTCCTTAATTCCCTCTAAATACATCATTATCGCCTTTGTATCAGGGTCGTCTTTCAAATAATCTATATATTCATGGAAATTCACCCCTATAGCATTACCAACACTTATTATCTTGCTGAACCCCACTCCTTTCATTTTTGCATAATGTGTAAGCGAATCAATCACATTTCCACTCTGGGCAAGCACAGATATCGAGCCTTTTTGTATAGACGGCACTCCTAAAATATTCATACCTGCTGAAGCGCTAAACATACCGCTGCAGTTCGGTCCGATAATATATGCCCCTGTTTTTGCCGCCTCGTCTAATACCTCCGCCTCAATCCTTTTCCCCTCTTCACCGGTCTCTCCAAGTCCTGCCGTAATAATAATGATCCCTTTGGCGCCCATCTTTATGCTGTCTGCCACGGACTGCACTAAAAACCTTGGCGCCACCACAACCATTACCAGGTCAACCTCTTTTTCCACCTCCGTTATAGACGGATATGCCTTTCTCCCAAAAAGTTCAGACCTCTTGGGGTTAATGAGGTAAATATCCCTTTTGTATCCCCCCTCGATAAGGCTTCTTGTCCTTCGTTCAGACGCCTTTCCAGGGACCTCGGAAGCCCCTATTACAGCAATTGATCGAGGGTTAAACACCTTTTCCAATGATCTTTCCATTAAAACATCTCCTTTACTATTTTTAGTTTATGCAAAAATCCAAAAAATCCACCTTACGCCCATCAAAAAAACATGTAATAGTTCACCGCTGAGTTCACAGCCTCCGGCCCATAGGGGCCTACGCCCCGGAGGGAGCACGCAGAGATAAGAGCTTTATGAAAATATTTCTAAATAATAATAATTAAAACTCTGCGCCCTCAGCGTGCTTGCGGTAGACTAAACCGGTACAAAAACATTTAAAGCCCACCTCAGACAAATAAACCTCTCTTGTTTTTTGTATCATAAAAGGCAGGTGCATGCATAAGAGGTTTGTAATGCTGGAGGACATATAGGCGGTATTATGCCTAACAGAAAGCTACTCAATATTTTGATAGACATGGCAGCGCAGGGAAGAAATCTGCACAATTTATTCAGCGTTATTCCTTCCCTCCAAACTGCCGAATGTTTATTTACTTTCTCTTACAGGGAGGGCCCTGAAACTTTTCTTATGTAGTTGAAGGGTCATATATTGGTATCCCTTTCTAAAGCTAAAGGCATAGGCTGAAATAGCCCTGCTCTCAGAAGACCAAACCCATGCACAGCTTAAAGTAATTGCAGGGTAAATCCTGACATTTAATCCACAATCCGACTCATGCTTGGCACCACCTTTATTAAACAGGGTCTTAAGCTCCTTAATCGTGGGCATACGCCAATCTGAATATTTGTATCCTGCTATAGGAGGGTTTTTGCAATATGTAACTGCATCATGCCAATCAATGTCTCCCATATTGTCCGCTGAGGCCCACATCAAATTAGTAGTAGTATCGGTGACAGTCCCGTCTCCATTGTCAATAAACCGTTCACCGGCACAGGCATTTCCAAAAAGAAAAATCATAAACGAGAAAAATAACAATGACATGAAAAATATTTTTTTCATCACCTTTTCCACCTCCGTATAAATTTTAGCGCCAATACCTGATAATTATCAACTTACAGATCAATATCAGTAATCCCCTTTGGAATCGGCACTATAAGCACAGGACGCCTGCTCCTTCTAAGCACCTTTTCAGGAACGGTTCCCAGGAAGGTGTGTTTTAATATCCCCTTACCATGGGACCCAAGAATAATCATGTCGCTGTTTAGTTCATCTGAGGTAATCAATATCTCCTCTACAGTATCTCCCTCATGGACAAGGATTGAAGACACTCTGTTTGTTTTTACCTCGGTTTCCTCTTTCCCCTTTTCACTTAATTGCCTTATCCTCTCCTTTATCCCTTCAATGGTCTCCCGGGTTTTCTCCTCCCGCAGTTTGTAATATTTGTCTTCACCCATCTGCGTGATTATGGGAACCTCCATTGCAGAGTCCACTATAGGCAAAATATATAAAACCGTTATGCTTGCATCAAAGCAGTTAGCGAGCTTCAATGCATACCTGAATGCAAAAGCAGAATTCTTGGAAAGGTCCGTAGCATACAAAAGATTTTTTATGTCTTTAACCATTCATCCCTCCTTACATAGATAGTGCTTCAATGTTCAGTAAAAATCATACCTTAGCCAAAGCCCGCGCCCTTGGTAATTGTATCAGGTAGAGGAGCCCAATCAAACCTATCCCGATAATAGGCCAGATAATCCTGTTCCCAAAATGGAGGTATTCCATAAATACTTCTGGTCGAAGCCCCATAAGTGTTATCGCAGCCAAGAGAACAGATTCGTAGATCCTGTTTTTGGCTATAAAATAATTTTGTGTCAGGGAGGCAAAGGCAAACATGGCCAAAACACCTGTGATAAATATAAAAATAATATGCGGCCACGTGTTTATACCAATTAAAAGCAGATCCGTATTGAAGATAAACATAAACGGCAAAATCGCGGTTCGTATATCATAGGTGAACCCCTGGATACCTGTTTTAATGGGGTCGGATTTTGCTATAGCCGATGCCGCATATGCTGCAAGCCCTACAGGAGGAGTATCATCTGCAAGGATGCCGAAAAAGAAGCAGAAAAGATGGGCCGCTATTAATGGCACAACCAGTCCGTAATCTGCGCTAAGGGTCACAATAACCGGCGCTGTAAGCGATGCCATGACAATGTAATTTGCCGTAGTAGGAAGCCCCATCCCCAAAATAAGGCTGGCAACAGCAGTAATGATGAGTAGAAACACAAGATTACCTCCGGCAATGGCGTCAATCACCTCAACAATCAGTCCCCCAAGCCCCATGGTAACTATGCCTACGATAATACCGGCGGCGGAAACTGCAACACCTATACCCATCATGTTTCTTCCCCCTGCCACCAGGGCATCCCATATCTGTTTAAGGCTGAGTTTTATAGAGTCAGCGAGGGATTCTTTTGTAATATATGCCTTCACAAGGTTCTGGACCACAATCAATACAGCCATTACCAGAATAGCCCGGTAAGCGGAAAGCTCCGGCGAATGACGTAAGACCATCAACTCAAAAATGAGATATAATAGAGGAATCAAGAAATGAACCCCCCTTATAAGGGTCTTAAAAAATTGTGGAATCTGCTCTTTTGAAAGCCCCTTTAGTCCCAGCTTGGAGGCCTCTAAGTGGGTAATATATATAAGGGCGATATAGGAGATAATAGCAGGTATAAAAGCCGCGCGCACCACATCAAAGTATTTAAGATTAGTATATTCTGCAATAATAAAGGCAGCAGCTCCCATAATTGGGGGCATAAGTTGTCCGTTGGTGCTTGCCGCCACCTCAATAGCCCCGGCCTTATAGTCAGGATAACCTACGCTTTTCATAAGCGGTATGGTGAATGTTCCGGTAGTTACTGTATTTGCAATGCTTGAGCCTGAAACCAGTCCGGTCATTCCGCTTGCCAGAACCGCCGCCTTTGCAGGTCCTCCCTTGTATTTTCCAAGCAAACTGAAGGCGAGGTCAATAAAGAATTTTCCACCACCTGCCTTGTCGAGCATCGAGCCAAACAGTACAAAGAGAAAGACAATGGTTGCTGAAACATCTAAGGGGATGCCGTAGATACCCTCTGTAGATATGGTAATCTGGCTTATAAAGCGCCTCAGTGAAACCCCTTTAAAAGCAATCAAATCCGGCATATAGTTGCCAAAAAAGCTGTAAAAAATAAAAACAAGAACAATAATTACCAGAAAGGGTCCCAGAGAGCGCCGCGCCGCCTCTAAAAGCAATAAAACAAGGGCAATCCCTATGATTATATCTATCGGTAATGGAGCCCCCTGTCTCTCGCTCAACGCCAGGTAATTTACAGCAAGATAGAGCGCTGCTGCAGCGGCAACTATAGCCAGCGCATAATCAATATAGTGAATCCTGTTCTTTACGGACAGGAAGGAAAACATACCCTTGAATTCTCTCTTTTTAACGGCAGGATAGCTTAGATAAACCAGTGATATGGCAAAGGCCAGGTGGATACAACGGATATAGACAGAATCCAGCATAATCACCTTAGGAAGGGACAACTGAAAAAGAGACCAGGCTGCAGCAATTCCAGGGATAAGATATTTGGGAAAGCCTGTAAGTCTCCTTGAGCCAAATTCAGATTCTTCGGCAATTATTTTCGCTGCTTCTGCCCCTTCGTCTACCTCAGCTCCTCCATCAACTTTTTGATTTATGTCTGTTTTGTCCATGTTTACAAACCTCAAATATTAGTGATGTCTTTATTGTAGGGGAAAATTAACTAAAACTACCTGTTTCTGTTTTATTAGAAATAATATTGTCTGATAGAAAATAGGGCGTGTTGCCACGCCCTATTTTTACTTACATAAGGCCTGCCTCTTTATAATACTTCATAGCACCGGGGTGAATTGGTGCGCTCAAGCCTTCCAGCATATTCTTCTTTGTAAGAACGCCATAGGCTGGATGAAGCTTTTTAAATGCCTCAAGATTGTCAAATACCTCTTTGGTAATTGCATAAACGATATCGTCAGACACCTTGGCACTGCTTACAAATGTTGCCTTTACAGCAAAGGTATTGACGTTTTCCTTGTTGCTGGCCATGGAATAAAATTTTACCGGAATATATGCCTTTGCATAATAAGGCCATTTGGCAATAAGTTTATCTATGCACGGGCCTTCTACCGGTACAAAATGCACCTTTCTCTTTCCGCTTGTGGCCTCTTTGATGGAGCCGTTAGGATGGCCTACTGTATAGAAAAATGCATCAATTCTGCCGTCCTGCAACATCTTTGCCGACTCGGCAGCCTTAATACCTTCCGCCCTCATGTCTTTTTTCCAGTCAATGCCGCATGCTGTAAGGGCGTCCGTGGAATTACCTCTCTGTCCTGAGCCGGGATTTCCAATATTGACGTGTTTGCCCTTAAGGTCCATAAACTTATTGATTCCGGTGTCATCTCCTGCAATAAGCACAATAGATTCCGGATGAAAACTGCAGATAGCCCTGAGGTCTTTTTGCGGGCCTTTGTCTTTCCAGTCTGCCTTGCCGTTCCATGCCTGCCATTGACGATCGGACTGGACAATGCCAAACTCCAGGTCTCCGGCCATAACAGCATTAACATTAAATACCGAACCGCCTGTTGATTCTACAGTGACCCTTAGATTGTATTGTTTTCTCTTTTTGTTTACAATCTTGCTGATAGCCCCGCCTGTTGGATAATAAACGCCTGTTACTCCACCTGTTCCAATAGTAACATAAGTGGTTTTGGCGGAAGAAGTCCCAACGCTGCCAAAGCTAAATACCATTACAACTGCCAAAGCCAGACCAAACAAAAATATTTTTTTCATTCTATCCTCCTTTTGAAAAAGTTAATAAATTTAGAATACCCCAATCGACTTATAGCTTATTAATTCACCTCCTTTTTTATGGAATTCCTTATAATATATCTTTAAAAGTTTTCACCTGTTATGTCAATTTAAAAAATTCACTCTGCAAAATTTGATGATTTTGTTCTTTATTACTCAATAAATGTATTAAACTCTTGAAAGTTTTGCTCTAATTTATTAAGGGCAGGCATGGCCTTCTCCCTCATTCTCAATGCTATTGCGGTAATCAATGCATTTATCAAACTCATAGGGGCTGTATAAGACTCAATGTATGTTGGGATATCCGTATTTGCAATGAGCAAAATGTCCGATAGTGTGGCTATATGAGACAATCTGTTATTTGTTATGGCAATTACAGAGGAGCCTCTTTTCTTTATCTTCTCTGCAATCTCAAAGGATTCTCTTGTATATCTCCTAAAACTTATCACAACGAGCACATCGTTTTTTCGTGCATCAATAACCTGCTCCGGTATGTCGCCAATCCCCGGCTTAACAAGTGTAACCTTTTTTAAAAAGAACCTTAGGGTAAAGGCCAGATAAAATGCCAATGCATAAGTAGACCGTAGGCCAAGGATATATATGGACCTTGCCGAACATAGAAGGTCTATTGCTTCCTTAAACAATTTATCAGGAATTTTAACCGGCAATTCCCTTATGTTTTCTATATCGCCTTTGAGAATTTCTAAGAAAATATTTCCCTCCCCCTCAAAATCCTCAACTGAATCAGACAATCTTTTTGTTGTAGAAAAATCTTTCAGCACCTGTCTGGCAATTTCCCTTTTAAATTCATAGAATCCGGAAAAACCAAGGCTAACGATAAATCGTGTAACAGTAGCCTCTGAAACATTGACTTCTTTTGCAATCTGAAGGGAATTAAAAAGGACAATCTTCTCGCTGTTGCCATGGATATATTTGGCAAGCTTTTTCTGGCTTGGTGTGAATTTTTGGTAATTGTTGTATATATTATCGAGTATATTTTTCATAAACATATATGAAATTATTTCGTCCAAATCTCTTTTATTGAAATATTTTATTCATTATACCGTTGATTTTTATTTTGTCAACCATTTTTTTTTAAATTAAAAATCTCATTGACAAAACTGTTATCTAAAATTATAAAGGGGCCAATTAAAAAAATAACCAATACTAAATAGAGAAAAAATATTTTAAGGTGGAAATGGAAAAAAAAGTTTTTGGATCAGTCATAGTAACTGGTGGTGGTATAACCGGAATGCAGGCGGCTCTTGATTTGGCCGATTCCGGCTATTATGTATATCTTATTGAAAAAACTTCATCCATTGGTGGGATCATGGCCCAGCTTGATAAAACCTTCCCCACCAATGACTGCACTATGTGAATTATATCTCCTAAACTGGTCGAGGTCGGCCGGCACATAAACATAGAGTTACTTACCCTTTCAGAGATAGATAAAATAGAGGGCGATGAGGGCAACTTTGACGTGACCGTTGCTCAACACCCCAGGTATGTTGACTTAGATAAATGTATTGCCTGTGGATTATGCGCTGAAAAATGCCCAAAGAAGGTCCTTGATGAATTTAACAAGGAACTTGACAAAAGAAAGGCCATCTATGTCCAATACCCTCAGGCTGTACCCCTTAAATATGCTATTGATGAAAATAACTGCATATTCCTCACAAAAGGCAAATGCCGAGTATGCGAAAAGGTCTGTCCAAGTGGTGCAATCAATTTTGATGACAAGGAGAAAAAAATAGTTCTCCATGTGGGCTCCATTATCTTGTCAACAGGCTTCGATACATACGATCCAGCCATATATGATACATTCGGATACACAAAATCACCTAATATTATAACAAGTCTCGAATTTGAAAGAATTCTTTCATCATCCGGCCCTTTCGGAGGGCATCTGATAAGACCATCAGACAATAAAGAGCCGGAAAAGATAGCATGGCTTCAATGCGTAGGGTCTCGGGATGAGCATAAAGGGGCTAAACCCTACTGCTCTTCAGTTTGTTGCACATATGCCGTAAAAGAGGCTATTGTAGCCAAAGAACACAGAAAAGGGAACCTTGATACTACTATATTTTATATTGATATCAGAACGTTTGGAAAAGACTTTGAGGCTTACTATAACAGGGCAAAGGATGAAAAAGGGGTACGCTTCATCAAATCAAAGATATCAAGCATAATCAGGGAAGACAATTCCGGTAATTTGCTCATCCGTTATACAGACGAAGAGGGAAAGAGGATCGAGGAAGAGTTTGATATGGCAGTGCTTTCTGTTGGCCTATCCATATCAAAAGAATCAGTAGAACTCACAAAAAAGGCCGGAATCAACCTTGATCCATTTGGTTTTGCCCAAACCACCTCCTTTCACCCAATAGAAACATCGAGACCCGGCATATTTATCTCAGGCGCCTTCCACTCCCCTAAGGACATCCCCTCCTCTGTCACGGATGCATCTGCAGCAGCGGCCCAGGCAAGCGCCATGCTCTCAGATGCCAGATTCAGCCTTACAAAGAAAAAACAACTGCCAGAGGAGATACCAAAGGCAGAGATCATGGGCCAAAGGCCCAGGATAGGTGTATTT
>JAYEMW010000119.1:0-4382 GCA_034718555.1 Thermodesulfobacteriota bacterium | reverse complement strand
TGAACGCTATTATGAAATGCAGCGGTTGGGCTATGATCTGGAAATGATTGAAAATCGCGTATGCGAGATCTATAAAATAGAAAAAGAAGATCTTTTTTCCAGAAGCAGACAGAAGGTGAAGTCCGATGCCAGAGCCCTTTTTTGCTTTTGGGCGCATAGAGAGCTTGGCTATGGGCAAAGAGAGTTGGCGAGAAGGCTGGGGATGAGCCAGCCCGGAGTGGCATATTCTGTTATCAAGGGCGAAGCAATCTCGAAGTCAAATAATTATCAGATCAAAGACTGATTTGGTTATTTACTTATGACCGTCCCCTATTTTTATTATATTTGTAGCTAATTAAAATGACATAAAAATTTCTGAATAAACAACTCAAAAACTATGCAGTTTGACTATCTCTGAGGCAAGTATGATAAAAAAATTTATTATAAATTATCGTTATGAAATATTAGTGGCAATATTTCTTTTTTTTGTGGCTTTAGGAATCAGGCTTTTATACCAGCATGAAAGCATCGTAGATAATCCTGTAAGGGCTGATGCAAGACAATACTTATACACAGCATTAAATATTTTTAGATTTGGAGTCTACTCAGAAGACCCCCCCTCCCTGATGAAAAGATACCAAAGTCCAGAACCAGCCTAAGACCTGGATACCCTTTGTTCCTGAGCATGCTAATAAAAAAATCAGATAGAAAAAGCATAAATCCTTTTTTAGATAGAGTTCTTGCAACACAAGCAATCATGGGCGCTCTTGTTTCAATTTTATCATTTTTTATTGCTCGGTTTTGTCTGAGTGTATTCTGGTCCGCCTTGACAGGATTATTAACAGCGCTCAGCCCGCACCTCATTGCAATGGATGGTTATCTTCTCACTGAAAGTCTTTTTACATTAGTAATGATACTTGGTATGTTGGCATTAATGCTTTCCTGGAAAAATAAAAATGGGATCATGGCTGTAATTGCCGGCATTTTTATTACATTATCCTTTTACACTCGTGCAATAAATATATTTTTGTTACTTTTTCTGTCTCCAATTTTCTTTATCGACTCTAAGAGCCAATCATTTTTTACTAAAAAAATATGGGTTAAACAGCTATCATTTTTATTATTAGGTTATATAATCGTTACATTCTCTCATTTTGTATTTGAAAAGCAATTCGATGTTCACAATAAATCTGCCGATACGTATGTATCCACCAAAGCCGCGTGGGGGGATATAGTTCGGGGAGCATATCCAGGGTTTTTTTATAAAGATGGTATTAAGTATGGTAATTCAGCATGGCGTGTTGACCCAGAATACAAAAAGATGTTAGAAAACAAAAAATATGCTTTTACTGTGCTGAAAAACCGTTTTACCGAACATCCTTTTTCTTTTCTAAAGTGGTATCTTGGTGGCAAGATATTCTTTATGTGGCACTGGGATAATATTTACAATGGAGACGTTTATATCTACCCAATGAAACGTAAAGGTTTTCAAGAAAATTATTTTCTCTATTCAATATATAAAGCAATGCGATATATTCATTGGCCGTTATTTATATTGACGCTAATTTCACCCATAATAGTGCTGATATTATGGCGTTATAACAAATTACCATTAAGAGCAAGGATGCTTTTCGTTCCGATATTAGTATTTGCATATACTGCTGGAATATTAACAATCCTACAGCCTTTACCGCGATACAGCATTCCTTTAAGGCCATTTGCGTATATTATGGCAATCTTTTCATTGTCATACTTAATACAATATTTTAAAATTGGCTTTCACCTGATAGCAAACAATATTAGTAAATCAATGTCATTAAATAGAGTATTATAAAATTGAATACATTTCCTTTTAAAAAAGCATTGGTTACGGGAGGCGCTGGGTTTATAGGTAGTCACAGCAAAAATTGCCAAGATAGTTATTTATACAATCAGTATAGATAAATATTTTCCGGTATTAAAATCTGGCATACCTTAAAGGATACTTTTATTTTCACAAGAGTAACTGTAATATGATGCTGCATATTCTGTAAGTACATGAAACAATCAAACGTAAGCATAATAATTCCTGCTTTCAATGAAGAGAAAGCAATTGGCAATGTGGTGAAGTCAATCCATTCAAACTTCCCTGAGTCTGAAATAATAGTTGTCAATGACGGTTCCACAGATAATACGGTTGGGGAAATAGAGGCATCAACTGTAATCGTTCTCCATCATGACCATAATTGCGGTTATGGGGCATCTTTAAAGACTGGTGCACGAAATGCTACAAGGGATTACGTTCTTTTTTGTGATGGTGATGGACAGCATTCGGTCGAGGATATTCGTAGATTGATAATTAAATGTGATGGTTATGATTTGGTGATTGGTGCACGAAATTCATTGTCTCACCAGCCGTTTTTACGTCGTCCTGGCAAATTTGTCATGAAGAAGTTTGCTGAACTGCTCGCAGGCACTAAAATTCCTGACCTCAATTCCGGTTTGCGGATCTTTAAGCGGGATACGCTGATGCATTATCTGCATCTTATGCCTAATGGTTTTTCGTTTTCAACAACAAGCACATTTGCAATAATGAAAGCTAACCGTAAATATAAATATATTCCTATTATGGTAAAAAACCGCATTGGAAAAAGCACCGTTAATCAGCTAAAACATGGTCCCCAGTCTCTTTTGTTAATTTTAAGGTTAGCTGTACTATTCGAGCCGCTAAAGGTGTTTTTGACAGTGTCGGGTATTCTTTTTGTTTTAAGTATTACTAGTTTTGTCTTTGACCTTTGTAGTACAGGCGGTATAGCGGATACAACCGTACTTTTATCAATTGGGACGATTGTAATTTTTATGTCTGGGCTTCTCTGTGACCAGGTTTCCGCGATGCGCAGGGAAAAACATGAGTGAATTAGAAATTTATAGTTCTCTAAGTAGTTTGTCATGCCCTATTTGTGGGTATAACGTCAATGTATCATTACCATTTATAAAAAATGGCTACAATATCTATCGTTGCAATAATTGCAACCTTATGTTTGTTTACCCCCAGCCTTCTCAGGATGAGTTGTTGAAAATATATAATGATGATTACTTCAAGCGTGGCAATAAATATTTGACAACGAATGAACTTGAATCTCGAAATCTCAATTTAGATAATGACAAGCAAAAGATTAATATTATTAAAAAATATAAGAAAATTGGGAGGCTCCTCGACGTCGGATGCGCAATGGGGGACTTCCTCTATCTCTCAAGGCAAGAGGGTTTTAATGTAACAGGTGTGGAAGTTTCAACGTCCTGCGTCGATTTCGTAAAAAATAAACTTGGCATTGAAGTTCATAATGGTGATCTCTTGTCCGCGCGGCTTCCCTCAGACACTTATGATGTTGTTACATTATGGGATGTGATAGAACATCTCAGAGATCCAGTTGAAACAGTAAATGACATATACAGAATTCTACGTCCAGGGGGTATTCTTTGTTTCAGCACTGGTGATGTTAAATCTTTTTATGCCCGCATCATGGGGCGTTTTTGGCATCTTTTAACACCTCCTCAACATCTTTTTTATTTTTCCCCAAAAAGCATAAGGATCATGCTCAACAGATGCGGATTCGCAGTAGATCAAATTACCCATCCCGGAAAATATGCATCTTGTAATTTTATTCTGTTTAAGGCGCAGGAAACTTTTGGGGCTGTTGTTAAACCATTTCATATGATTTCCGAATTGTTTGGTTTTGGGTCTTCAAGAATATATATTAATATTCATGATATTATGACATGCATAGCAGAAAAATGAACAGTTCATTAACGGGTTTTGACCTGTTATTGCAAATTGAAGGGCAATGTAAATGTGTGGTATCTTTGGCATCATAATTTCACCTGCAAAAAGAATTACATTTAATACAGCAAAATTAACGGTAAATCGTCTTTTTAGACTATCAGAATCACGTGGTAGTGACTCGTCAGGGTTGTCGGTTCTTGCAGGTGATATGATCCAGGTTTATAAAAAAGCAGAAAAAGCATCTACATTAATACGCAATAGAGATTACAATAAGTTTTTATCAGAAGCCTTATTGGGTAAAAATTCACGGAGAACTAATAAACTAGATTTCCGGGCAAAAACAATCATAGGCCATACACGTATGACAACTGACGGTTCTGAAAACATGCACCACAACAATCAGCCACTAATCTGTGACCAAACTGTTGGCGTTCATAATGGAATAGTTGTTAATGCGGATGCTGTGTGGGCTCATTTTTCTAATTTCAGCAGAAAATATGAGGTAGATTCTGAAATTATATTTCGTTTGATACAATACTATATAGACAAGAAGTATACGATTCATGATTCAGCAATTAATACTTTTCAATGCATTGAAGGTATGACCTCTATCGCCTGCATGTTTGGAAAAAGAGATTTC
>JAYEMW010000118.1:0-4384 GCA_034718555.1 Thermodesulfobacteriota bacterium | reverse complement strand
TCCTGCTTGAGAAATAGTAAATATTGTGTGATTATCAACGTGATTTTAAGGAAGAGCGAGTCGGAGAAATAAAAACTTCCGCATATCCCAGCAGAAACTTCTTATGTTTTTGTTTGTGCTTCAGGGGTGCGTTTTTTCTTGGCTCCTTTACAGAAAGTGCAATCTGTGTTATGCAATATTACGATTTAAAACTTTTTATCGCAATAAACAATTTATTTCCATAGAAACAATGATACGAAGATTGATATTATTAATTTTACCTCTAAGTTTCATATTTTCTTGCGCCCCTCGTGGAACAATTAAGGGAGAATCTAAGAGTGGATTTAACCCCCTTCTTTCTGTTATAGATATTTACAGGGAAAAGCTGAATCACCTTGCTGCAGTTAAGGTGTCGGAATGTCCCATGTATCCGTCGTGCTCCACCTACAGCATGGAATGCTTTAAAAAACACGGTTTTTTAACAGGATGGGTAATGACCTGTGATCGTCTTATGAGATGCGGACGAGATGAATTGAAAATATCACCTCAGGTAATTATTAATAGACAGTGGAAGTGCTATGACCCTGTGGAAAACAATGACTTCTGGTGGTATAAAAAGCAGAGTGAATAGATTTTATTGTTAAAATTAAAAATAGAGAGGTAAAGTCATGGGAGAAAAAATTCCAACACGAGAGGAGGCACTATCAATCCTTAAAGAGTATAATAAAAGTGATAGTCTGATAAAACATGCATACAGTGTTGAGGGGGTAATGCGTTTTATTGCGAGAAAGCGCGGAGAAGATGAGGAAAAATGGGGTATTATAGGGCTTATTCATGATCTTGACTATGAGCAGTTTCCAGAGCAGCACTGTACTAAAACAAGGGAAATCCTTGAAGGGCATAATTGGTCTGAAGAGTATATAAGGGCGGTAGTATCTCATGGATGGGGAATATGTTCGGACGTAAAACCAGAGAGTATCCTGGAGAAAACCCTCTATGCCATAGATGAACTGACTGGACTGGTTGCAGCAAATGCCATGGTCCGCCCTTCCAAGAGTGTGATGGATATGAATGTAAAATCTGTAAAGAAAAAGTGGAAATCGCCTTCTTTTGCAGCAGGGGTAAATCGAGAAATTATACAGAAAGGAGCAGAGATGCTCGGAGTTGAAATTGGAGAACTCATTGAAGATACTATTTTTGGCATGAGAGAGGTGGCGGATTCTATAGGCTTAAAAGGAGATGTTGGGTAGGAACAGTGATAAACCCGAATATTTTAACAAGGAGCGAGCCATGGATAAAGTAAGGCTATCCAACACTATGGGAAATAAGACAAAAGATAAAGAAACTACTACTTTTCAAGAAAATGTTTTAGATAGAGAAAATTTAGGAAAAAAGATAGGGCACACTCTAATTCAAGAGGGGCTCATTACAAAAAAACAACTTGAATTAGGGCTTAAGAAGCAGAATGCTTTGAGAGGGAAGCGTCTTGGAGAGATCTTTATTCGAGATGGAATGGCAACTCCTTCTGACATTTCCAAGGCCTTAAAGACGCAGGAGTCTCAGGCAGAACAAAAACTTGGGGTCATACTGACCGCATCGGGGATTATTTCTTCAAGGGAACTTAGTCAAGCCCTGGATAAACAGAAGAAAGATCGCAATAAACGAATAGGAGAAATCCTTATTGAAATGGAGGTAATAGACTCGGAGGTGCTTGCCTTGGCACTTGCGCTCCAGCAAAAATTGCCGTACGTGGATCTGGAATCTTATCCCATTGATGAATTGGCGGTCCATGCCGTCTCCCCTGAATTAGCCAGAAGGCTAAAGGTTTTTCCATTCCAATTTATTAAAAAGGAGCTAACTGTCGCATTTTCTAATCCAAGAGCTTATGAAGCGGAGAGGGACTTAAGCTTTCATACAGGATTGAATATCAGGCCTGCCATTGCGTCGGAAAGGTCTATTAAGAAGGCCATTGTTAAACACTATGAGATGGAGGAGGATGAGGAACTGACACAGCTCCTTTTAGAAGCTGAATCTGCGGATGTGGAAGAGATTAGGGATATTGATAAACAGGAGTACAATATAACTGAAAAGGTCGGGAAGGAAGAACCAATTATTGCACTCGTAAATCATATATTGAAAACTGCTGTAGTCAAACAGGCAAGTGACATTCACATTTTTCCAGAAGCAAAAAAAGTACATGTTAAACTTCGAATTGATGGAGTTCTTCACGATGAGCTGGTCCTACCCATAGACCGTTTGCCTTCAATTGCTACTCGGATGAAAATTTTATCCAATATGAATATTGCAGAGAGAAGACTTCCTCAGGATGGCAGGGCTAAGATAAAAGTTCACAGGAAGGTAATTGACTTGAGATTTTCATGTCTGCCCACAGTTTTTGGAGAAAGTATAGTTATTCGTGTGCTCGATCGAGAGAGCGGTTTGGTAAGCCTTTCCAATATGGGTTTTCTTGATACTGAACTCAAAAAGCTAAGGGATTGCATTCATAGGCCTCACGGAATGTTGCTTTTTACAGGCCCTACCGGAAGCGGCAAGAGCACAAGCATTTATGGATGTCTACAGGAACCGGTTTTTTCCCAGAGAAATGCAATCACCTTAGAAAACCCGGTAGAATACGAACTGCCTGGCATGTGTCAGGTACAAATGAAAGAGCACATTGGGTTGACCTTTGCAAGAGGGCTACGTCAAATTTTAAGGCACGACCCTGATGTGATTGTTGTTGGTGAAATCCGGGACACGGAAACCGCTAAAATTGCCGTACAAGCCGCCCTGACCGGCCATCTTCTCATTAGCACCCTGCATACTAATACTGCTGCGGGGGCTTTTTTTAGGCTGGCAGATATGGGCGTTGAACCCTTCTTAGTCACGTCCAGTATATTGGGCGTCATCTCTCAGAATCTCATAAGAAAAGTATGCACTCATTGTCGAGAGGCTGACCTTGAGGGAAGAGAGAAACTAAGGCTGGCTCATTTTCCTCTGGAACCCTCTGAGGACGCTGTCTTTTATAAGGGCAAGGGCTGCGAGGAATGTAATGGCACTGGATATAAGGGAAGAACGATTGTCTACGAATTTTTGACGATTAATGAGGATATAAAAAGAGCCATTATCAAGGGGGAATCTTCCTCTCAGATTAGAGGGATGGCAATAGAAAACGGCATGAGAACTATAGAAGAGATTGCATATATGAAGGCACTTGAAGGAATTACTTCGGTAGATGAGATTATACCGATAATTTCAGAGACAGTAAGCCTTAAGACATCTCAAAAGAGATCAGAATCCAAAGAATGAAATTTAAAACTTGCCTCATAGGGATGATGATCCCTTAGCGGGTTCAAAATTTTGAGACACTCTCGGCAAATTCCGGGTCCTGTAACAGTTTTTTTGCAAATCTAAGGTATTTTGAAACTATAGCTCTGACTGAAAGCTGCAATGCGTATGGCTTAATCGGTTTCTCCAATAAATAATGTACGTTTGAGGCTACACACATATTAACCACATCATCACTTGCGTTTCCTGTGATAATAATAGCATCTTCATGGGCTGTAGGAAATTTTTCCTCAATACTATCAAGAAAATAAAAGCCGGTTTTACCTCCAAGGAATACATCAACAACAAAAATTGCAAGTGATATATTCCGGTTTAAACAGTGTGATATTGCCTCATTGACATCAGTAAAGGTCAATACATAACCCCATGTATAGAATCTATTGATGATCTCGGAGATTATCTCACATACATCAGGATCATCGTCTATGATTATGATATCCAGTCCATCGGCCATGCGACACCTCCTTTTCTTAAGGTTGAAGTTTGCAGTTGGAGGTTGATTATTGATCAACAACTATTCACCATATACGTCATGATATTAAGTATTATCTCGATTGTCAAATTAAACGTCTCATGAGTTTTTACAATTTATTAAAATAAAGTTAGAACTTTGAAAGGAAAGTAAAAATGACACAGAACAACCTCCAGGATGAAAGATTATCTAAAAAGAACTCCGTAGGCTTAGATTCAATGACTTCAGCAGGTACTTTTGAACTACAAGATAAACTGCCGTTGTTGCCTATTCCGGAACTTAAACAAACATGTGAAAAGTTCCTTGCATGGGTTAAACCCTTACTGAATGATGGGGAATTTCAAAAAACCAGTCTAATCGTTAAAAAATTTATGCAAGTTGATGGAGAAGGAGCTAAGTTGCAACAATCTCTGATTGAATGGTCTCAAGTAAAGGGAATGAAATCTTGGCTGGAAGATTTATGGGTCAACCGGAACTGGTGTGGTAAATCATCCCCTTTTTGTCAATTATTCGTTGTTTTACAGGTAGTTATGTCAATATTAAATATTGACATTTTTTTACCCTTTATACCCTTGTTAAACCGTTGAT
>JAYEMW010000117.1:0-4393 GCA_034718555.1 Thermodesulfobacteriota bacterium | reverse complement strand
CATTACGAATTTAGTATCCCGATGCTCTTTATCATATAACTGCAAGGGGAAACGAGCGGCAGAATATTTCAAGGACGATACAAGGCACTGCTGGTAGATATTGATGAGTATGCTCAGAAACTTTCCAGCTATATCCATTTAAATCCTGTAAAGGCCGGGATGGTAGAAAAACCTGAACAATACAAGTGGTCAAGTTATCGGGATTATATGAATGGGAGGAAATCGTCAAAATGGCTTTACACTGATTTCATACTGCATCTTTCTGGAAGAAAGGCCTATGTTATCAGCAAGAAATAACGCAGGTTTGTGGAATCAATGGTCGATGTGGACTATGAAAGTCCGTTAAAAAATGTTTTTTCCTCAACTATACTTGGCGGTAGCAGTTTTATAAACCAAATAAGAGAAAAATACTTGGTTCTGCTCGAAATTTATTGCGATTAGATATGATTTCCACTATGCTGTTTTTATTATCAGAAAAACATATTATATGAGGATAAAATCATGCCGACTACCAAAAAAATGATCGATGAGATTTTGTCTCTTCCGGTCGAAGAACGGGCAATTATCGCTGACTCCCTTTTGAAAAGCCTTAACCCACCAGACCATGATATTGACAAAAAATGGATAAAAGTTGCAAAACGTCGGCTCCAAGAAATTCGTTCAGGAAAGGTTAAGCCTGTGTCAGGTGAAGAAGTGTTTGCTAAAGTGCGGGAGCGATTTGGTGAATGAACTACACTAACGAGTTGTTGCAGTGAAGATAATATGATAATTTTGTAAGGTTATGAATATGATAGACAGAAAGATAAGAATTCTTCTCGGAAAACTGGGAGAGGGTCATAAAAAATCACTGCTTTCACTGGCAAGAAACTTCGGAGAGGCGGGCTTTGAAGTAATATACACAGAGCTGCAAGATCCAGGCGCAATCGTATCTTCAGCTTTACAGGAATCTGTGGATCATATTGGCATCACCATATTGCCGGGCGCTGACATACATGCGTTTGATGAGATAAAAAAATTCCTCAAGAAAGAAAACTGCGAGCATATAACAATTACAGCAGGGGGTTTTTTAGAAAAAAATGACATACCTCTGTTAAAGGAGATGGGGGTAATGAAATTTTTCCCCCAAGGCACCTCATTCGATAATTTAATCGAATGGTCCATGGAAAACATCAGGCATATTAAATAAAATCAAATACAGCAGCAGGATATAGATTTGGATGGCTAAAGAGCCGACAATAAAAGAAATTAGAAACGCTTACAAACGAATAAGGCCGTATATCCACCGTACACCTGTACTTACTTGCAATACGCTGAATCAAATATGCAAAGCAGATTTATTTTTTAAGTGTGATAACTTCCAGAAAGGCGGGGCCTTTAAAATTAGGGGGGCAACAAATGCTGTTTTTTCGTATAAAGAAAAGGCGAATAACAACGGTGTAGCCACCCATTCCTCCGGAAATCATGGTGCAGCCGTAGCCCTTGCTGCACGGTGGAAGGGAATTAAATCATACGTGGTTATGCCGGAAAATTCACCCAATGTGAAAAAAGCTGCTGTGGCTAATTACGGGGCGAAGATAATTTTTTGCAAACCCACGCTCCAGGCCCGTGAAGAAAGTCTGGCTAATGTTATTGATGATACCGGCGCAGATTTTATTCATCCCTACAATGACTATAGAGTTATTGCAGGACAGGGCACCGCCGCACTGGAACTCTGCGAGGAAATCCCAAATCTCGACATTATTATAGCCCCAGTAGGAGGGGGCGGGTTGGTAAGCGGAACAGCAATCGCTGTGTCAGCGGTTTCACCAGAGACCCATATTATTGCGGCAGAGCCGGAAAATGCAGATGATGCCTATCAATCATTCCGCGCAGGGGAGATTATCCCGTCACAAAATCCAGATACAATTGCTGATGGACTACGCACATCTCTCGGTGACCTGACCTTTCCCATCATAAAAAAATACGTTAAAGCTATTGTAACCGTTAGCGAAGAAAGAATAGCATATTCAATGCGCCTTATATGGGAAAGAATGAAAATAATAGTAGAACCATCATCAGCCGTCACACTTGGCGCTTTATTGACAGAGGGAAAAGAATTTTCTAATAAACGCATAGGTATAATCATTTCCGGGGGAAACGTTGACCTGGGAAATCTCCCTTGGGCTACCTAATCATTTAGCAGGTCTTATAAAATGTCTGAAAATGATGAACTCCTTGATAATGTATTGACTAATGAGGAAATTGCTAAAAAGCTTTTTGAAATTGAAACAAAAATCCTCTCTATCGACAATTTTAAAGACCTTTTTGAGAAATTACTTTTTCTAATAGAGCAAAAATTTGCAATCCCTCATGCCTGGATCTCTGTCATCAGCGGTGACAATAAATTCAATCTTGCAGAAATATCGAAATCATCACACTTGCTCAAAGATCGTTTGAATTTTGTAGACAGGGATGCGTTTATGCAGCTTATTAATGGGGAACAAATACCCAAATTAATTAACGATGGTTTGAAACCTTACTACAGGCTTCTTCCGGAAAACCATAAGTATTTGTTTAAATCTTTGGCCGTAATGCCGCTTACTTTTGATGGAGAAATAATAGGAAGCCTGAATATGGGTGACTACTCCATATTCCGATTCCAACCTGCTATGGGTATTTTCTTTCTTTCCCAGCTTGCAGTGAAAATTTCTATCTGCATCTCTAATGTAAACGCAATAGAAAATCTTACACACTTTACAATTAGGGATCCAGTCACACATTTGCTCAACAGCCAGGAAATGGAATATAGGCTGAAAAGTGAATTTAGCCGCTCTATGCGCCATGGTGCTCCATTAACATTATTGTTCATGAATCTTGACGATTTAAAAACACCACGTCATAAAAAGGGCAGTCAATATGAAAATAAAATCGTTAAATATGCAGCGGATAATTTGTTAAAAATAATCAGGGAAGAAGACATTGTCTTTCAAATTTCACCGGCCAGATTTGCCATAATATTGCCAAATCAGGGCTCAAATCATGCGCTAAAGCTTTCAAGGCGAATCAGTGCATTTTTTGTTAAGCATCCAATGAAACTTGATACGTCTACCTTTAATCTCTCAATTAGGTTTGGCGTGGCATCTACAAAGGATTTTAAAGTCAAAAGCTCAGGTGATCTTTTAAATAAGGTAGATGAAAGGCTAAACAAAATCAGGACGTTGAAGGCCTGAAAATCTTTTTTACAGATAGGCGGCGCAGGTTGAGCATGCTCTTAATAAAGATTGAAGATGGATTGTAAAAGCTGATATTAAAGCACCTTCTGGAGCGGCTTTATCATTTCTTTTTTAATCCTCGCATTAACTTTTTTCCTAAATGCCGGCGATCTTGATAAAAACAACATTATTGCATTTACAATCCTCATTCTACGCTTTTTCTGCGGGAAATCATAAAAGCCTATTTTTTTATAGGACATATGATCAGCGTAAAAGGGAAATCTAAGCCTACCCCAAATATCATCTCTGAAAATTTTATGGCCACCCACGCCAAGAAAAGTTGATGGCGCAGTGTAACCGCCTTCGGCAAACCGGACCATGCGCCTTCCGAGATTCTCTAATAAGCTATCAATATAAGCAGAATCTCCATATTCGTCTGTCACAAATCCTGCACAATTTGCCTGCTGAACCTCGATATAGGCCTCCAGGATTTGCCTTAGATTAGCATTCTGGCTTAATGGCCCGGAAATTATAAAACCTATTTGCTTGCCGCTTAGTGACGGGGCATGCCCATTAAAGAAAGACCTGTCAAAGAATGTTTTCCATTTTGCAGATAAGTACCTATCCTTAATCGCCCCTGCCCAGACAAGTATATGGGCGCCCTTAATTTTCTTATTATAAAATTCTATAAAATCATCCTTGCCATCATACACACATTTATTATCATACCCACAATGAATACATCCCAAACATGACCCTTTAATATCTAAATCATTTAAATTAACCAATTCTACTTCTGAAGAGAATGATGTCTTAAATTTTTGAACCATTTTTTCCAGATTATTCTGATTAGACTCGGAATCCGTTACAATCAAAATCTTTTTAGTGTTTGAGTTGGTCTTGTTTATAGTATTTTCAGGGGTATACTCAAAATTCCGCCAATCCAAGGGCGCAAAACGCCTCCATGTTGTCTCACTTTCTTCTATAGTGTTAAAAAAGTTCTCTGCAAAAAGGCGCAGCCCTTCCCTTTTACTTGATCTCCTGAGATCATACATATCTGCGGAAAAAGATCCTGTATATCTCATATTAAGATCATCACAAACAGCATGGATATAATTGTGAGCTGAGTGATCAAAAAAATGAATAGAGGTAGATAAAAAAGCGGTATGCATATTCCTTAATCTATCTTCTGCTTTCCTCTC
>JAYEMW010000116.1:0-4400 GCA_034718555.1 Thermodesulfobacteriota bacterium | reverse complement strand
CTGAAGAATCATACAAGAGAATAATAAATGGTAACCATTATGTTGCTCATAGAAAGAGTGGGGAGCAGAAGACCATGAGGGTTGCTGTGTACAGTTCGGACGGTTGCCCATGGTGCAGCAAGGCAAAATCATATTTGAAAAAAGTCGGCATACCATTTAGAGATGTAAATGTATCCCATGATGAAAATGCAGCTAAGGACATATTTCGCAGGAGCGGCCAGATGGGTACACCGCAAATAGATATTAATGGCCAGATTATTGTTGGATTTGATCAGCCAAAGATAGATAAATTATTAGGTTTAAATTAATCAAACATTAAAGAAAGGATGATACAAATGAAAAAGATTCAACCAATAAATAATAATGTATTGCTCAAATTAGAAGATCCCACTGAAGATAAGACACCTGGGGGTATAATTATCCCGGATACTGCGAAAGAAAAATCTCAAGAAGGCAAGGTAGTTGCCCTCCCTGCAGACTCTGATATTGATCTATCAGTAGGTGATGTAGTTCTCTATAAGGGATTTTCAGGAACAGAGATTAATTTTGAAGGAGAAAGCTACCTTCTGATTCTTTCAGATGATATCCTTGCAAAATTCGTAGAGGTCGACTCTATTTAAATAAAAAACTTATCGCAAGCCTTATAATAGACCAAACCATAATATCCCTTGGGTATTATGGTTTGAAGCCCACCTTAGCCAAATCTCCTAAAAAATCTATCGTAGCGTTGACACTGTTCTGTAAAGATGTTACATTGCATGCAGTATTAAAAAATATTAACCACTACCCTTGTATCATTGGAGAGGCCATGAAAGAAAAAAAGAACGTCAATGAAAGTGATAGATATGAAGATTTTTTAAACGACCTTAGCCATTTTTCTGCAAAAGATGAGGAAAAATACCTCGCAGATGGGACGGATAAATCATTGCAGGATAGTGAAATTATTTTAAATGTTGGCGAGAATGTAAAAAAAATCAGGGAAAGAAAAGAGCTGAATTTACAAGACATTTCACAAAGAACAGGGCTGAGCGTCTCTCTGTTGGAGGAAATAGAAGAAGGAAAGGTATCTCCTCCCCTTGGGACAATTATCAAATTGGCAAAGGCCCTGCATATGAAAATGGGCTATTTTATATCAGGCGCTGAAAACCAACCCTACGCAATTGTGCGCAAGGATAATAAAAAAATTATCTCAAGATATGACTCTACAACAAGCGATAAATACGGGTATGAGTTTATATCCCTGGCTCCCCATAAAAAAGACAGGCACATGGAACCCTTCATTGTAACCCTTGAGCCCTCAGTGGAAGAAGAACCTTCAACCCATGATGGCCAGGAATTTATTTATGTGCTACAGGGAGCCATGGAGGTTCGTTTAGACAAGGAGACTCATATCCTTGAACCAGGCGATTCTATATATTACGACTCTACCATTCCTCATTTAGTAAAGTGTTATGGTAAGGATAAGACTAGGATATTAGCTGTTCTCTATGCTGAATGATGAAACAATTACATGAGACCGTTAATAATACTTTTATCTAAAAAATTTTGATGGCGGGAAAATGATTGTATTTGATCTAAAATGTTCTAATGGACACGGCTTTGAAGGCTGGTTCAAGGATATTGACTCATTTAATGAGCAAAATTCCATGGGAATGATTAACTGCCCTTTATGTAAAGATACAAACATAACGAAGGTGTTATCGCCGGTTGCTATAAAGAGCAGCCCAGAAGGGCAAACAGGGGAAATAACATCAAAAAATAATGCTCCTGACTACGGAAAACTCGCTATGGGTATAGTGGAATATGTTAAAAACAATTTTGACGATGTAGGAACAAATTTTGCTGCAGAGGCCTTGAAAATATATTACGGAATAACAAAGAAGAGAAACATAAGGGGAACGGCAACGGCAAAAGAAGAACAGGAACTTAAAGACGAGGGGATTAAGTTCACTAAGGTACCTTTTATTAAACTCAAGGACGACAATAATTAACGGCCTTTTAATAAACAACACTTTAACCGTTCAAGGGTTCAAAGGTTCAGGGGTTCAAGGTTCCATTATGGTCCCCAGACTGCATTTGGAATGTATATCTATGAGAAATGTGTCATTTTCGTTATGCATAATCCAAAATTTCGACCCAAATTGGGAATTATTTTGGAAAATGAGCGATTTGTAACAAAGACTTCGGGTCTTCAATTTCTACTTTGTCCTTAACCCTGAACGTTGAACTCTGAACCTGTGAACGATTACCAACACTTTAACCTTTAAACACAATTATTATAATGGGCATGATAGATATTACCGGCAAGAAGGTTGTCTTGAGGGAGGCGATAGCTTCAGGAAGAATAGGCCTCTCAGCAGAGACAATTAAAAAAATTAAGGAAAAAAATATTAAAAAGGGAGACCCTCTCATGGTTGCTGAAATTGCAGCCATTAACGCCGCCAAAGAAACTTCTTTACTGATTCCCCACTGCCACCAAATCCCACTAAATACAGTTGATCTCAGCTTCTCAATTGGCGATGATTTCATTGAGGCCAATTGTTTGGTTAAGGCAGAGGCCATGACAGGTGTAGAAATGGAAGCATTAGTAGGCGTCTCAATGGCCCTGGCTACCATATGGGACATGGTTAAATATATTGAAAAGGACAAAAACGGTCAATATCCCCATACAAGTATTTACGATATAAAGGTACTTAAAAAGACAAAAAACAGCCTGCCGACTTCTTAATGTTAAAAGAATATTAAAGAAATTACGATAAAAACGGGGAAAAGAAAAATAATTGAGTATTTTAACATGTAGCCAAAAAAGCTCGGCATAGGAGTTCCTGCCTCCTCTGCTATAGATCTCACCATAAAATTGGGCGCATTTCCAATGTAAGTATTGGCGCCAAAGAATACAGCTCCGGCAGAAATGGCCATGAGGTATATTGGATTTTCAGCAATCAATTTAGAAACGGCTATGGACTCAGGCACACCGGAATAAAATTTTCCCAGGGCAGTAGAGAAAAATGTAAGATACGTTGGGGCATTATCCAGGAAACTTGACAGAATCCCTGTAATCCAGAAGTAATGAATAGGTTCCTTTACCACGTCAACAATAAAACTTAGAGCACCTTTGCTTCCCGCCAGGAGGAGCAGCAGGCATGGTGTCATCGTAACAAATATACCGGCAAACAAATAGCCTACTTCCTTAATGGGAAACCATGAAAACTCGTTTTCTTCCCTTAGCTCAACGCTTGTAAATATCAATGAGAGAATTCCCATGATTATAATAAAGCCATCCCTCGCCCATTCTTGAACGCTCCTTGTGATACCGAGTGTAACTACTTCTCCCCAATCTACCAGACCGCTCACTATAACGGAACCGACAACACCGGCTAAGAATATTAAATTATAACTGCCTGCTAAACTGAGCGGCTTCTTTTCTCCTTCTTCAACTTTTTTGTCTTTAAGGCCCTCTTTGTTATAGTAATAGGTATCAAGGAAAAAATAGAGGGTAAGCAAGATTAAGACCGCTAACAGCATGTGAGGTAGTATATGGAATGTCCAAAAAAACGGCACACCATGCAGGAAGCCCAGGAAAAGCGGAGGATCCCCCACTGGCGTTAAGGCGCCGCCTATATTAGCAACAAGAAATATAAAAAATACCACCATGAATGCCCTGTTTTTTCTATAATCATTGGCCCTCAAAAATGGCCTGATGAGCAACATGGCCGCCCCAGTTGTGCCCATCCAGGATGCCAGAATAGTTCCAATTATAATAATTACCGTATTGACTTTTGGTGTTCCCCTTAAACTTCCTCTCAGCAATATTCCGCCGGATATGGTAAAAAGGCCCCAGAGCAGTATAATAAATGGGACATAATCGGCTATTAGGATATGCAGAAAACCATGCAAGGCAGCGCCTTTATAGATAATTAATAGTGGGACGGCTATAACAATAGCCCAAAAGGCAGAGACCTTTCCAAAGTGATGATGCCAGAATTCCGGCGCAAAAAGGGGAAATAAGGCAATTGAAAGCAAAATTCCAACAAATGGTATGATGCTGTAAAGTGTTAGAATTTCACCTAAATTAACGTGTTCATTGACCTCATGGGTGGCACCTTCTGTTGCAATAGCCGGGAGACAAAGGGCAAAGAAAACAATGATCATTAATAATAAAGACAAACGCATATTTTTCATACATATACCTCATGTTCTATCATGTTCAACACTATTCAATAATCATGTTGAAATTAACGGGGGTATCTTTTTGATACATTTTAACTGCATGTCAAGTCGGTGGCAGTATAGGCATGGGGATGTCCTGAGTCAAGTAGAAATTTACCTCGTCCGGGCTTATTTTGAAAAAATCAGGCCGGTTAATTTTTACAACCCTCTGTAGCAGAAACGGCCCGGCC
>JAYEMW010000115.1:0-4418 GCA_034718555.1 Thermodesulfobacteriota bacterium | reverse complement strand
AGTAAAATCTTTGCTTTAATGCCTTTCCATCAGAACAGGCTTCCAAGGCTTGCCTTTATCCAGTTTATGAAGCGTTTTCCGATTAACCTCCGCCGCATTCTCTTAGTGCCGAAAGAACAGAATCCAAAGGGACTCGCCCTCTTCACCTCCGCCCTTATAAAATTATCAGACACGGGTTTGATAGACAGCTTAGATTTAATTGACGATGTCATAAAAAAACTAATTAAACTTAAAAGTCCGAATCAGGAACATTTTTGTTGGGGATATAACTTCGATTGGCAAAACCGTAGCTTTTTTCTCCCTAAATTTTCCCCCAATATCATCTGCACAACCTTTGCAGCCAATGCCTTGCTTGATTTCTATGAAAAATATCATAAAACAGAATACCTCGATATAGCAATCAGCGCAGGGTACTTCTTGCTCTCAGGCCTAAATAAAACAGAGGACGATACCGGGATATGCTTCAGTTATACACCATTTGATCACGGTCAAGTGCACAACGCAAACCTTTTGGGCGCTGCTTTTCTATCCAGGCTTTATAGCATCACAGGCGAAAAGAAATCGCTTAATGTTGCACTCAAAGCTGTACGATTCTCTGTCTCCAGGCAAAATGAAGACGGCTCTTGGCCATATGGGGAAGGAAAAACCCAAAAATGGATTGATAACTTTCACACCGGTTACAATCTGATTGCACTGCAGAAATTCAAACAATATACAGGGAATGAAAGCTTTACGGACAATATTCAAAGAGGCTTTGAATTTTATTTAAACAATTTATTCACGCCCAAAGGCGTACCTAAGTATTATCATAATTCTACATTCCCAATAGACATCCACTCTATTGCACAAAGTATAATTACATTGACTGAGCTCAGCAATCTTGATGATAGCGCAATAGATATGGCGATACTTGTCTATGGATGGGCAATAAATAATATGCAAAATAAAAAAGGATATTTCTTTTATCAACAAAAGAAATTTTTCAAAAATAGAATATCGTATATGAGATGGTCGCAGGCCTGGATGCTATATGCCCTTTCGACGCTATTGGAGCATGAATATTGTTTAAAAGAGAATTAGCCGCATAAATTAATTTGTTGGACTTAATAAAGGATGTCGAAAATCCTATTCATGTTGAAAAAAATACAGGAATGTTTCAGAGAAGATAGAATATATTATAGCAGACATGCCCGAGATGAAATGGAAGGTGAAGAGTCTGGTGAAATAAAAGATGGAGAAGTCTTTGAAACTGTTTCAGCAGGCAAAATCATCGAAAATTATCCAGAGGATGAACCTTATCCAAGTTGTCTTATTTATGGTAGAACAACAAAAAATCGACCATTGCATGCAGTTTGTGCATATTCAGAAGATGAAAAGCTATCCATTGTCATAACAGTGTATCAGCCCAACCCTGAAAGGTGGAAAGATTTTTCAAGGAGGAAAAAATGAAATGTGTTGTATGTAAAGGCTCAGATATTGAGCTAAAAACCGTCGATGAACAGATCAAAACAGAAAGAGATATTATTCTTGTTCCAATGACTATTTTGGTATGTTCGAATTGTGGCGAACGGTACTACGACCGGAAATCAATGAGGAAGATCGAAGAGATCAGAAGCAAATTGAAAAATAAAGGGCTTGACGTTGAAGAAGTTGGCAAGGTTATGCGAGCGCACGCGGCCTAAAACTATTTATTCAAATTGCCAAAGACGCTCACGGAGACACACAGGTTTAACCTTTGACCCTTGTCCTTTAGCCTTTAACCTTTTTTATGATCGAGATTATTTTCACCATTGATTACGAGATATACGGAGACGGCCACGGTTCTTTGAAAGAACTGGTCTACGAACCCGCGCAAAAATTGATGGGCATATTCGATAAGGCAAAAGCAAAAATTGTCGTATTCGTCGAGGTTGCTGAGCTGGAACAAATCGAAGCATCAGGGACAGATTCTGCTATCAACGAGGTCAAATACCAAGTTCAGGAGTTACACAGACAGGGACATGAAATAGCCCTCCACCTTCATCCGCAATGGTACAATGCACGTTGGAAGAATGGAAACTGGGAGTTAGATTACAGTGAGTATAATCTATGTACCCTGCCACAAGATCGAATCTTTCAAATCGTCGATCGTTCGATCTCTTACTTCCGAACGTTATTGGGCGTGTCTGACTTTACACCATTTTCTTTCCGTGCAGGTAATTGGCTGTTTCAGCCCACGCGAACCGTGGCAAACGTTCTGGCTGAGCGCGGCATAAAAGTGGATTCATCTGTCTTTAAAGGTGGTCTGCAGCATCAGCACAAGTTGGATTACCGCCGAGCTCTTCGAAACGTGTATTATTGGCGGTTTTCCGATGACGTGAATGTGCCTAATCACAAAGGAAATTTGCTTGAGCTGCCCATACACACGCAAATGGTACCGACATGGAAGATGTTCACCAGCAAACGCATGGGTCTTCAGCGAAAGACGGCACCAGCCTCTAAGACAACCAAAAACCATAATGGGGGGAAAAGATTACAGCGTCTTATGGATTTCATGCGTTTTCAATACCCACTGAAATTAGATTTCTGCCGCATGACCATAAATGAACTCACTCGCATGATGGACAGAGTAATAAAAGAGGATCAACAAGACCCAACAATATTCAGGCCTATCGTGGCAATAGGGCATACGAAAGACTTAGTTGATTTCGAAACGGTTGAGTCTTTTTTATCTTACTTAAGACAAAAGAAAATTCCTGTAGCTACCCTTGAAGATGTATATCAAAGATGTAGTTCTTAATAAATTTTACGAAGCGAAGCTGATTTTATTCTATTTTGAAAAGTTTTTATTAGACAGGATTGACAAGATTTACAGGATTTACTTGTTATATTTTCAGTTTCCTCCTGCCCGCCATCGCTACCCGCTCAGGCCTGCCCGCTCGTGCCTTGTGATGGCAGGCGGGCAAGGCAGGCGGGGAAGAAACTGAAAATGAATAATCGCCTTCGGCGAAAGAACTTTTTTATTTAAGTTGTTTCTACTTTCTCCACCGAAGGTGGATTGTATTCATCGATTTCGTCCCCGCCCGCCTCGCAAGCGAGAGCTTTGCGGGCAGGTGGAAATTGATAAAACAAAAAATAATCCTGTCAATCCTGTCGATCCTGTCTAAAAAATAAAACAAAATTCAGAACCATCGTGGCAATAGGGAATGCCAAAGACTTAGTTGATTTTGAAACGGTTGAGTCTTTTTTATCTTGCTTAAGACAAAAGAAAATTGCGATATCAACCTTTGAAGAAGTATATGACAGATGTGTCTTAATTGAGTGAGGTTTGAATATGTCCCATCTAATTTATAACGTGTTTATTAGACAGGATTAACCCCGCCATGCGCGGGGCAGGCATGGATACTCAGGATTTCATTTTCAATCAATTATAGCCGAATTGTATTTCCAGCCTGATGATTTCCTAAAATTTATTAATCTGTAGTGTTGAGCATAAAAAAATAACAGGCAATTGCAAATTGGTATGTATTTTGATATAATAAGCGAAATCGAAAACACTAAAACGATAGCCATTGGTGGAAAAATCCGAGATATCATGAGGATTCGAAAACAATATGGCCTTGGTCATTGGCGTAAAATGAAAGGGCTTGCCAAGATTCGCCTTCAGAGCGGTAGCATCCGTAATGCTGAATTGCATTGGTATGAGGCCCACGGTATTGGCAGAAAAAAAATGAAAATTAAAAGATTATTGGATTAAAACTATGGCACAAAATAGCAAAAAACGGTTTATCCTTTGCGTAGAAAATAGGGATTGTAAGGATTTAGAAAGACGGAAAATATATCAAATCTTACCTGACGATGAAGCTTCAAAAGAAGGATACCTGAGGGTCATTGACGAGTCAGGTGAAGATTATCTCTACCCGGAGTCCTATTTCATTCTTCTTCAACTGCCACGTGAGGCTCAAGAAGCCCTACAAATAGCAAGCTAAATCCATACGATAAATTGAATTAACCCTTTCGCCGAAGGCAGATTGTATTCATCAATTTCGTCCGGAAATTGATGAAACAAAAAATAATCCTGTCAATCCTGTAAATCCTGTCTAAAAAATAAAACAAAATTCAGAACCATCGTGGCAATAGGGCATACGAAAGACTTAGTTGATTTTGAGACCGTTGAGTCCTTTCTGTCTTATTTGGATGAGAAGGGGATTAGGATATCAACCTTTGAAGATGTGTATGACAGATGTGTCTCAATTGAGTGAGATTTGAATATGTTCCACCCAATTTATAATATTTTTATTAGACAGGATTAACAAGATTTACAGGATTTACTTGTTATATTTTCAGTTTCCTCCTGCCCGCCATCGCTACCCGCTCAGGCCTGCCCGCTCGTGCCTTGTGATGGCAGGCGGGCAAGGCAGGCGGGGAAGAAACTGAAA
>JAYEMW010000114.1:0-4421 GCA_034718555.1 Thermodesulfobacteriota bacterium | reverse complement strand
TAGTGTATGGATGCAGGAGCTGAAATTTGAGGCTGAAGGCATAAGAAAAAGGCTTAATCTCGAGCTAAAGAATGAGGCTGTAAGCAAGATAAAATTCAGGGTAGGCGCCTCTGCAATTGGTAAATTGGAAATTAAAAATTAGCATTTGACAATTATCTCTATTGCTGAGTGCTCGTTACTCGTTACTGGTTACTCGTTACTGGTTACTCGTTGCTCGTTGCTCGTTGCTCGTTGCTGCTTACTGCCTACTGCTTTCTCGTTGCTGAGTGCTCGTTTCTCGTTGCTCGTTGCTCGTTGCTGCCTACTGCCTACTGCCTACTGCCTACTGCTTACTGCCTACTGCTTTCTCGTTTCTCGTTACTGGTTATTGAGCTTCTATGGAAAAATTGCCTTGACCAAATATAGGCGGAAGAATTTTTACGCCGGGATTTCCGGTGTGCCTTCCTTCAATCATGGCAAGCTTGGCATTGGATGCAGCATCAGGGTAAATAATCTGAAGCCTTTTAGGCTCTAAGCCATGGGTCCTCATTTTTATAAAAATTTCTGTTAGACGGTTTGCAGGATAAATTAAGGCCAGCTTACCACCTAATTCGAGGAGTGTTTTGCCTGCATTTAGGATGTCATTTAAATTGGCGGCTATTTCATGTCTCGCTATAGCCTTACATGGATCGGGGTTAACACGCCCACTTTTACCTTTTCTATATGGAGGGTTGCATATAACTACATTGGCGCTCCCTGGATTTATAGGTAAGTTTCTGAGATCACCACGGGTTATGGAAATTTTTTCTTCGAGATGGTTTAAGACAACATTCCTCCTTGCCTGAGAGGCCAACCCTTCCTGAATTTCAACGCCAAAAATAAATTTTACCTCCCTGTTTATTGCAATAAGCAGGGATATGATTCCGCAACCAGCCCCGAGATCAACAACATAATCATCGTTTTTCACGGAGACAAATTCGGCAAGGAGCAAGGCATCAACGGAAAATCTGTATCCATGGCTGGATTGAATTATTTTTAGCCTGCCATTTAGAAATGTATCTATTGCCTCATCTTTTTTTATGAGCAAGGCGAGTCCCCCATTATTTAATCCGCAGATTTCGCAGATTACACGGATTATTTTAATCACTTGAAACTCAACGCGAAATCTGCAGGGTTTAATCCCCAGCAGCCTGCTGCGATGGGAAAAATAAAACACTCATTTCGATGCCCCACTGCTTGCGGTCGGGGTAATTCATTGATCAGGTATCTGTATTACCTCGTGTGGATCAATCATATTAAAGGCCAGACCGGTAAGTATCTTTGGGTAAAAATATGTAGATTTTCGAGGCATAAGGAGTGAATTTCCTGTTACCTCAAGTATCTGATCTATTTTTGTTGAGTTAAGCAGGAAAACCATCCGGTATTCTCCAGAGGAGACCATTGATAGAGATTTATTAGCGTCACTCTCGTATTGAATTATTTTTTCATTATCCAATTCATCTCTTTTAATGCTCAATGCATTCTGTAATATAAGGCGAGACAGGGCTAAGACGTCCAGTTTTTTAAGTGAGGCATGAAGATCGTCTCCCATGCTTTTTTCGGCCCCTGATTTCAAGCGAAGTATATAATAGTTTTTTGACAGGTAATAATAAAATCCAATAGCAGTGTTGTCTTTTCCATAATTTCTTAATTGGTCGAGAAATATCTTTTGGGTATCTTTCCGGTCTTCCGGAGAAAAAGGAAATGAGACAAGATCAAACAATCTGCTCATGGAGGAAAAAAATTTGGTCGCATCAAAGTTTGGGTTGGATTTAATTAGGCGATGGGTCGGCAAAATAGTCAGACCTTTGTCAGCTATGTTTGTTAGGTACATCATTACATAATCATAGGCCCTTCCAGTATGGAGGGCCCCATGTCTGGCACTTATAATGTTTCGGTAATTTCGAGCTGTCTCATATCTATGATGTCCATCGGCAATCACAATTGATTTAGATGCCATTTCTGAGGAAATTTCTTTTAAGATAGAAATATCAGTAACCTCCCACATATTATAATTGCATCCATCTTTGTCTCTGAAGGATATTGCCGGGAGCGAGTTTATAATAGGATTAAACCTGTTGAAAATTGTATTTTTCTCATCTTTATAGAGCCCAAAAACCGGACTAAGCTGAGCATTGCATGCTCTCATGAGTTTTAACCTGTCCTGCTTGTGAAAGGAAAATGTCTTCTCGTGTGGTATGATTATCCGGGAATCATCTTCCTCTATACGTACCAAGGAGATAAATGCCCATCTAATCTTTGTTTTCATATTATATGGTGATTTATATTCAAGGGAGATCAGGTAAATCGAAGGGCGTTGAGATCTGATTAGAATTTCCTCTGATAGCCATTTTTTAAAAAAATCTTCCGCCCTTGTGTACCGGTTATCCCAGTCGGAATCTCCTGTCTTCTTTTTACCGAGTATAAGCCTGACAACATTATAAGGATCTTTTTCGTAATAATAATCCTGATCTATGTTTGAAATAACATCGTACGGTGGAGCTATGATATTTTCAATGCTAATTATTTTATCTAAGTTATAAGTAGTACCCCTGAAGGGAGCTATAATGGCCATATATATTTCCTTATATTAAGCTTAAGTTAAGCTTGATAATCTTTTCACTCTATTTTGGCAAGAGAACAAATCAAAATTTCACAAAAACGTCAATCTTTTTTATCAGGCAAAAATGTCTGAAAAAGAAAAAGTTTTTGATATTATAATAGAAGGAGGCATTCTCCTGACAATGGTCGACGGTGAAAAACCCCTTTATACAGACCTCGTTATTCAACATAATACAAATGGTTCCAAACTTTTATATCCCGCGGGATTGCAAATTAATTTGACATCAGCTCGGTCTGGGTTCAGGGTTAACTGCTTCGCGATGTTTCCCTTAGTTATTGATTCCATAGGTTTAATAGCAAGGAAGCTCAACCTCTGAACCTATTAATCCCGCTGCAAGCGGGAAACCTTTGAACCCAACTCCTGGATTGGAAACAGAGATTTATGTCCAAAATATTACACTATCATACGCTATAAATTACGAGGTCTGTATTATAACCTTCCAGGAGATAGAAGTATTAGCAAAAAGAGATGTAAAGGTTGCACACTGCGCTGAAAGTAATATGAAGCTTGGATCCGGCATTGCAGCGGTTACTAAAATGTTAGAGAAAGGTATGACGGTAGGGCTTGGAACAGACGGGTGCGCTTCTAATAATAACCTTGACCTTTAAATATTTAAGTACCTTGATGGTCGGGACGACTGGATTTGAACCAGCGACCCCAGCGTCCCGAACGCTGTGCTCTACCAGACTGAGCCACGTCCCGACTCTATCAAATTTATAGTGTATATGATAGGTACTGCAAAGTGAAAAGTAAAGAAAAATTCTTGCACTTTGATTGATAATTTGAGAATCAAGCTAAATGTTTCACAACCTGAGCAGTTAGTTATAATTCTTAGTGACTGAATTGATCAACTGAGTTTATCAATGCGATCAGGTTTTCTAAAATGCGCTCGGTAGCCCCCCATATGATTGCCCCATCGTATTCAAAGCCAGGGGTTTCAAAAACGTTTCCTTTATGCTTAATTAAAATAGTTTTAGGGCGAGAAGATTTTAGAAAAAATTGTAATGGAATCTCAATAAGATGGTTTACCTCTTGCCTGTTAATTTTAAATGAATAGGGAAAAGGAAATATTCCAATAAAGGGATGTATGATAAAGTTGGAGGTCACTGTTGAGACATCGTCAAGCGGGCCCAGAATTTCTATATCATCGCCTAAAATACCTACCTCCTCAAATGCCTCCCTTTTTGCAGTGCTTTCTAAATTTTCATCTACTTCATCGACTACACCACCAGGAAAGGATACCTCTCCCCTGTGATATTTTAATGTGTCCGCCCGCCTTATCAAGAGAATCCAGTATTGGTCGTCTTTGATAAACAATGGCAATAATACAGATGAATGAGTATAAGTTCCTCTCCTGTTTTCGATTATTTTTGGCTTACTATCATTAAGAAATTCCTTTAATCTTTCTTTAAAGATATTCAAATTTAGCATATTTTTAGACTCTAAATAATTGACATTTGTTTGCGCACTGGCGATGAAGTTATTTTAATTGATGGCATTAAACCTAAGAGGCTGTCCGAGAATAGCAATTTTTTCTCAAATAGAGGAATGCGAAAAAAATTACCGCAGGTATATAGTTGATATTCCGAGGATAATTTTTTGAGCATGACAAAGAGTTGAGGAAAAAGGGCATTCTCGGACAGCCTCTTAAACCCTTCCATAAACGCCCATATACCTATCAAATTCCTCCTTTAAAGAACTGTCCATGGCCCTTCTTTTCTTAAAAATTAAAAGGGGAACTTTATTGACATAAAGATATTCCACTATTTCTCTAATACCT
>JAYEMW010000113.1:0-21894 GCA_034718555.1 Thermodesulfobacteriota bacterium | reverse complement strand
CAATGGAGGCCAGTTTTTTTATATTCTCATCGTTTGATATGTCAAAATCCACTATGTCTTTGTCAAAGCCTGCGGTTGCTATTTCCAGTCCATCAAATAATTTATTTTTATCCTCCTCTTCTTTTACACAGACAATCTTAGGAAATGTTTTCTCTTTTTTAAACCCCTCTATTAAAACAAGGTCAGAGTCAAAATATTTCAGGATATCCCCTATATTTTTTTCCCCTTTCAAGATTATCTCCGATTCTCCTGGAGAAATCGCAGAAACGGATGGTGCGACTGACCTGAATTTTGATGTGTCTGAATCCGGGAAATCAATGCTTCCTGGAACATGCTTAAGCACAGCAACCTCATGTCCCAAAGCTGATAGCTCCCTTGATAGTTTGAGGATTAATGTAGTCTTTCCGCTTTTTCCGTAACCAGTTATTCCAATGGCCTTCACCTTAGTACCCCCTGTTTTCCCATAAATATGTTTTTAAAGATTCCTTCATCTGCCTCTGTACACTCCTTTTTTAATCGTCCATAATCAGCTAAAAGTTTTTTGCCGTATTCTGTTAACTGGGAACCGTGCCTTCTTTTGGTGATTACGATTTTTTTCTTAAGGTGCTCCTCCGTGGCCTTGATTTTACCCCAAACCCCCCGGTAAGACATATTCATGATGATGGCAGCCTTGTTTATTGAGCCTGTTTCTTCAATTAATTGAAAGATTCTCTGTCTACCCTCTCCCATAATAATATTGCCTGTCTCATCCTCAAGCCATTGCCTTGATCTTAATTGCACCCTCTGCATGGATGTCTCCAAATCAGATTACTTGCCACAGGTTCCCGCTCTTATCTGGGTTGTAGCCCCCCAATTTTTTTACCCGCTCCCTAAAATCTTTAGAACGTGCTATATCTAAAAAAAGTTGTATTTTAGGGTCATCCAAAAAATAAGACGGGATAATAAGGTCATATTGTTCCTTAACAACTGGAATAAAATCCAGGTCCAGGGCTCTGGCCGCGGCCATTATCCCTAAACCGGCATCTGCTGTTCCGTTTAATATAGAGACGGCCACATTCATATGGGTATATTCCTCGTTATCATAACCATTGATAAGAGACGGGTCTATGTTGCCTTCACTTAACTTGTAGTCAAGCAGGATTCTTGTGCCTGAACCTTGCTGTCTGTTTATGAAAGAGACATCGTCTCTAACGAGGTCTCCTGTGTTTTTTATTCCTTTAGGGTTACCCCTCCGGATGATCAGGCCCTGTTCCCTGGTTACAAGATTAAAGATATGCACTGGGAATCCCTTAAGATACCTTCGAATATAGGTAATATTGTATTCGCCGCTTTGTGTGTCAAGCAGGTGTGAGCCGGCCACATGGGATGTCCCTTTTTTTAGGGCCAGTAATCCCCCAAGACTCCCAACATTTCCAGATGCAATACGGACTCCCTTGCCTTTTTTTTTGATTTCATCGGAAAGTATATCCAGGGTCATATCATGACTGCCAATCACCAGGATAGTGTTGTCTATATCCTTGGGATTAACCAGTAGTTCTGCTTTTGTTTCCTCTCCTCCTGCCATACCTTCGCTAACAGATGGTATCCTTACAATGCCTCCCGCTCTGCTTAAGGTGGTCACTGATCCGGCGCCTCTGGGCAATGGTATTGCCACTGTCTTCTCACCAACCCTGCCGAGATTAACCCTGATACATTCTTCTATGCCAAGTTTTGAGGGCATATCCCGTGACGCAACTACATTTACCATTTGTTTTTTTGGTTCATCCATGCCCTGGAGTTTGTAAAGAAAGGGCCTGACAAATTCATTAAATGATATATAGGCAGACACAGGGTACCCCGGAATACCAACAAAAGGCACATCTTTAATACTGCCGATAATGGTTGGTTTCCCTGGCATTATAGTGACGCCATGAACCATCAGCTCCCCAATTTCCTCAATTGTCTGGGCAGTGTAGTCTTTTTGACCGGCAGATGAGCCTGCAATAGATATTATCACGTCCGGTTTGTAGTCTGCTGCCTTGAGAAAGGCCTCCTTTATCCCTTCGCTGATATCTGGGACTATATCTTCTATCACGGAGTCTGCGCCGCATTCCCCGGCAAGTGTGGATAGTACGAATGAATTTGATTCTAAGACATGACCTTTTTTCAGGCTGAGTGGTTCGGAGAGATTAGAAAAACGTACAAGCTCGCTACCTGTTGGTATAATAATCACCTTAGGCCTTTTCTTGACCTTTAGTTTGAAGGCGCCCCCGACAATGAGTGTTCCCAGATCAAATGCCCTGATAATGTGATTTTGAGGGAAAAGAAGTTCCGTAACAACAAAATCCTC
The DNA here is from genome assembly GCA_034718555.1 of Thermodesulfobacteriota bacterium. Taxonomy (GTDB): domain Bacteria; phylum Desulfobacterota; class DSM-4660; order Desulfatiglandales; family B25-G16; genus M55B121. The sequence goes on along the minus strand of JAYEMW010000113.1, from coordinate 19,565 downwards.
CCCTACCTTTCTTACGTTCTGCCAGGGGAAGGCAGAGGAAGAGATTTCAATTGTATTTTCATCAATTGTATTTAGCTTTTCAGCCATGATAACGGCATTTTTTCCATCCGGCATTACATGCCCGGTGTTTATCCATACAGCCTCAATGCCTGATTTTAATCTCATGGGTCTTCTTTCAGTGGCGCCATAGGTGTCTTCTGCCGAAACTGCGACACCATCCATTGCAGCGAGATGTTGAGCAGGCGAGGAAAGCCTTGCAAAGACGGGCTCTGAAGTCACCCTTCCGGATGCATCATGTACTGAAATTTCTTCTATTCCCTCGATTGGCCCTGGCTTGAATCTATTGAAAAGGATTTCGAGGGCCTCGTGGGGAGTCTTCATTTTCAGATATATTTTTTGTTTTAAGTTTGTTTTCAAAACAGCATCACCTTTATAATTTCACCCTTGTAAATTCCCTCTGTATTCATGTCAACCTTGATAACACCATCCGCTTCAACCATTGTAGATATGAGGCCACTTTTTCCCAATATAGGCGTTGCTATCCATCTTTCCCCTATCCGTGAACATTTAACCCTTATGTAATCATCCCGTCCACTTGTTGAATCGATATTTCTATCAATTTCCGCCTCTATAAAACGGCCACCGAATTTATCCAGGTTACTCAGACCGGATAGTTTTCCTAAAAGATACCTCAGGAATACATCAAAAATAATCATAGCAGATGAAGGATGTCCTGGGAGGCCCCATAGTGTCTTATTGCCCCTCCGTGCAATAATAGTTGGTTTGCCCGGACTTATGGAAACTCCATGTGCCAGGATTTCTGTATTTTTAAAGGACTTAAAGACATCTAAAGTCAGGTCCTTAATACCAACAGAGCTGCCTCCCGACAGGAGAACAACATCGGCCTTATATAAACCTTTTTCGATAAGGACTTTCAGGTCATCAAATTTATCACGTATAATGCCGAGATAGATGGGCTGTACCCCTAATGAATTACATAAAGCGCCGATTGTATAACTATTAATGTCCCTTATTTGGCCTGGTTTAGGGTTCTGCCCTATGTAGACCACCTCTTCCCCTGTGGAGATAATAGCCGCCTTTGGCCTGGTGAAAACATCAACCTCGATAATACCCAGACCTGCCAAAACACCAAGGTCCTGGGGTCTTAGAAGGCTACCCTTTTGTAAAATAACCTGACCTTTTTTAAGGTCATCGTCTGATTGGATAACGTTTTCTAAGGGAGAGACAGGTCTGTTTATCTCTACCATGCCATCCTCTAATACCTGGGAATATTCTACCATAAGCACTGAGTCAGCGCCCTCAGGCAACATACCGCCAGTCGGCATAAGGCCGCACTCCCCCCTCTTGATGGTAAAATTCGGCATCTCACCCATTTTCACCTCTCCTGTAATATGAAGAGGAGTAGGAAGCCCTTCGCTGGCCCCGAAGGTATCTCTGGCATTAAGTGCATATCCATCAACAGTGGACCTGTTAAATCCGGGAAGGTCTTCCTGGGCAGTAATATCAGTCGCAAGAACCCTGTTTAAGGTATTCGTTATATGAACCTTTTCAATACCCAAGGGTTCAATATCCTTCAAGGATTCATATATATCAACAGTTGATTTTACTTTAAAAAATGTTTGCATAAAAGATATATGTCATAAATGGCATGAATAATCAACCAAAAATTTAAACAGGGACGAACGGTTACGCAGTATCTTGTTTTTTTAAGGAGGAAAAGATTAACAATTTCGTAAAAAATCTCGAAATCGTTATGCCGGACCACGTATCCGGTGCTGGTCAGTCCCGATCCGGCATCCAGAACCCAGCACTTTCTAAACTGGGTAATCACATAGAAAGTGCAGGGTGAATATACTGGATTCCGGCTTTCTCCGGAATGACGGAAAAGAGAATCTTTCGACTCTTTACGAGTTTGTCAAGATTGGATTATTTGGATAAGCCTTGTTCAGATAGTTTTTTTTTGCAAATGTCCATATAGTCAAAGGCCTTGGCATACTGGCCAAGATCCGGATAATGGCTAATAAGGTATTCAAAGCGTTTGAGGGCTGCCATATATTGCTTAGACTTAAAATAGAAGCGGCCTACATAAAGTTCATACTCGGCTAAGCTAATAAGACATTTCTTTATATTTCTCTTGGCCTTCAAAGAATAGATGTCATCAGGAAACTCTTTTCCAAGTCTCCTGAAATCATTTAATGCCATTTCCGCATTAGTCTGGTCTCTGTCAACAGTGTTTAATCTGGTAAAATTGCACATACCTTGTTGATATATAACATATGGAATAGCTGTATTTTTTGGGTGAAGCCTTTCAAATTCCCTATAAGCATCCATGGCCTCATCTAACTCATTTCTTTTAAAATGGGAATCTGCAAGTTTCAGTTCTGCATGTACTGCCAGTTTGCTGTAAGGATATCGGTCTTTAATTTTTTGAAAGGATTCAACTGCATTACCGTAATCTTTACTTTCAAAAGACGATATTCCTTCTCTCATTAAGTCTGCTGGGGATTTTTCACTTACCCTTGACCCAAATCCAAAAATTGAACATCCGTTCAAGAACAGGACGTAAACAAGGATGGGTATAAATTTTTTAAACATATGTATTTTCCGTTACGGTACTTCAGCTTAAATGACTGCCTGCCTGCGCCTGCTTGTGCGATAAACGCAGGCGGCAGCCTACCTGTCTGTCTATTTACAAAATGATTATATTACAACAGCTTCATCATAGCCTTTTCAATGTTTGCCTTACCAACTGCCCCGACAATGGTGTCAGCAAGTTCTCCATCCTTAAAAAGAAGTATTGTCGGTATTGCCCTGACCCCATATTGATTAGGTATGGTAGGATTTTCATCAACATTCATCTTTGCAACCTTGAAGTTGCCTTCGTATTTTTTTCCGAGTTCCTCGACCCACGGCCCTGTCATTAGGCATGGTTGACACCATGGCGCCCATAAATCAACCATGGAAGGAAGATCAGATTTGACAATTTCATCGTCAAAATTATTATCGTCTACCTGTAAAAGTTCACTCACCTTTTTTGCCTCCTTTTCTTTATTTAATTTATCTAAGGAAATTAGTATTGGTATGGAGCTTTGTCAATATGAATAATTTTTTTATAGATTTATTTTCTCTTCAGCATAGCGCCGTGAGGGGACGAGAAAAATTTACAGTTTACTGAAAAGTTCCTTTGCTTGCTCATGATGTCCATTTTTGTTTATAAAATATGGGTTATGCAAATGTCGGGATCTATATTCCGAGAACTTAATCCTGTAAGATATCGTTGCACCATTTAAGAGTTTGCAGACATTCATTGTTATACATTGACTGGCGCAACGCATTATTGTATTTCATCTATGGAAAGGGTATTTAGCCCTGCTGAATACTTGAATATGATTGGAGGCAATTGAAATGGTCAGGCAAAAAACAGTTTTCGTCTGTCAGGAGTGCGGCTATAAGGCGCCAAAATGGTTGGGAAGGTGTCCTGATTGCGAATCATGGAATTCATTTGCAGAGGAAGCAGTTGAGGTTAGGGATCATAAAAAGGGGAATAGAAAATCTTTTTTAGATATACCTCAGCGGATTGACGCTATATCTATGCAAAAAGAGCCAAGATATAAGACAGGGATAAGGGAATTTGACAGGGTGCTTGGAGGGGGTATTGTTCCAGGATCGCTGGTATTAATCGGTGGAGACCCTGGTATAGGTAAATCAACCTTGATACTGCAGGTTGCTCAGAGTGTTTCAAGGAAGGAGCTTAAAACACTTTATATTTCAGGAGAGGAATCTGTTCAGCAAATAAAGATGAGGTCCCAGAGACTATCAATAGAATCACCTGAAATTTATTTATTGAGCGCAACATGTTTGGAACATTTCATTGATGGCATTGATGAACTTGATCCTAAAATTATTATCATTGATTCGATTCAGACAATGTTTACAGAGTTATTAGCCTCTGCACCTGGCTCTATAGGGCAGGTGAGGGAGGTAGCCAGCAGGTTAATGAACCTATCAAAGTCTTCTGGAAGGGCGGTATTTTTGATAGGCCACGTTACAAAGGATGGGGCAATAGCAGGCCCAAAGGTTTTGGAACATTTGGTAGACACTGTCCTTTATTTTGAGGGAGATGGCTCCCATGCATACAGGGTCATTAGGTCTGTAAAAAACAGATATGGCCCTACTAATGAGATAGGTGTTTTTGAAATGAAGGACAACGGGCTGGCTGAGGTAGGAAACCCTTCGAAAATTTTTCTGGAGGGGAGGTCTAATGATGTCAGCGGCTCTATTGTGATATCCTGCATAGAAGGATCAAGACCCCTTTTGGTAGAGATGCAGGCACTTGTTTGTTCAAGCTCTCTTGCCATGCCGCGGAGGACTACTATAGGTGTTGACCCTAATAGGGTTAGCCTGCTTGTGGCGGTTTTATCCAGGAGGGGAGGCATAAATATTTCTAACAGGGATATATTTATAAATGTGGCAGGCGGTATTAAGATTGTTGAGCCTGCTACAGATCTCGGTATTGTTTCAACAGTTGCCTCAAGTTTTCTTAATAAGCCAATACCTATGGATACTGTTGCCTTTGGAGAGGTAGGGCTTTCAGGGGGAATTAGGGGGGTGGGCCAGACCGAACTCCGGTTAAGGGAGGCGAAAAAGCTGGGATTTTCTCGGTGTGTTCTTTCAAAGAAAAGTATTAAGGCGTTGAAAAGCAGGATAGATTTGGAGCTTATTGGTGTCTCATCTGTTGCAGAACTTCTAAGTGTACTTTTCTAACGGATGACAAAGCTTACTAATCAGCAAATGACTCCGATGCTTTGCTCCAGGGTTATAAATGAAAGAAACTTATAAGTTACATCAGAAAGGCTACAACTCAACAGGACAGGGGAGTCTCTTTTTTCGGCCGCAAATATTATGCCTCATTTCATGGGGTGCAGATAACATTAAGTATTCTGCCCAGGAAAATTTAAAGGTTATTCTCTTATGGCAATACCATAGAAGATACACGGTTCTGCTTACCTTTGTATAGAAAAACAAACAAAGATTCCTTATACACACTAAGGCTATGTGTGTTGCGGCCATTCAAAAAGAGATTCCCCTGTCCTGATATATTGGCAATGGTATTTAGTACAGACCTCGTAATTTATAACGTATAATGGAGTAATATTTTGGACACAAACCTCTATTTCCAACCCAGGAGTTGGGTTAAAAGGTTCACGGTTCAGAGGTTCAGAGGTTGAGCTCCCTTTGTATTAAACCAATGGAATCAATAACTAAGGGAAACATCGCGAAGCAGTTAACCCTGAACCCTGAACCCTGAACCCAGACCGAACTGATGTCCAATTAATTTGCAATCCTGCGTGATATAAAGATCTTTAGTCATTTGTATAATGAGAATGACGAGGTCTGTAGTATTGCCATTCCTAATTGTTGAAGCGTAGCGGAAATCCCAATTTATCGAGGCTAATTTTAAATTTAGTTTAATAAGAGACCGTCATCATGTCTTTCAAGCTGCTTATACCCGTGTTGGTTTTTTGTTTTTGGGCAAGTTTTTTAAGTATATCCATAAATGTCTGGGCAGAAGGTGAGAAATGACAGTTTTTAAGGTATGCAATGCTTACATCCAGAAATATTTTTTGTCCCTCTAAAGAGACTGATGCTAATTTTTTCTCGTTAAGCTCTGTCTCTACTGCTGCCTTAACTAAGAATGATATTCCATATCTGCGGGCTACGAGCTGTTTTATAAACTCCGTATTGCTTGTTTCTACCAGTATGTTTGGTGTGAGTTCCTTTCCGGCAAATAATTCGCATACGAGTTTCCTGGTGCCGGACCCATTTTCCTTCATAATTATTGGTTCTTTTGCAAGTTCCCTGATAGACAAAGTTTTTTTATTGGCTAATGGATGACCTGGAGAAAGGATGATGATAAGTTCCTCATGGCTAAAGGGCATGAAACAAATATCAGGATTATCCATAGCCATCGCAACAATTACGATTTCATTCTTAAAATTAAGAAGACTGTTGCTCATATCGAGAGAGCTGCCTTCATCAAGGTGAATTTTGATTTGGGGGTAAGATTTATGAAATCTTGATATTAGGAATGGCATAAAATAACGGGCATATGTCTTTGTTGTCCCAAGGCGCAGGATGCCTCTTTTCAACTTTTTCATATCTTCAATTATGCTTTCAATTTCTCTTTCATATTCAAATATCTTTACAGCATAATCATAGAGGGTTTTTCCTTCATCTGTCAGATAAACTTTTTTCCCCTTTCTTTTGAAGAGTTTTAATTTACAGTAATCTTCAAATAATTTTACCTGTGCAGTAACTGCCGGCTGACTGATACACAGTTCATTTGCCGCGGCGGTAAAATTAAGGTTTTTAGCAACCTGATAAAAGTCTCTAAGTTGGGTGAAGTTTATCATGTTTTATTTAATGAAATTTTATGGATAAGATTTATTCATAACGAAAACTTATACATATCATAAAAAAATAGAAATTGACAGATTTTGTTAAAAAGGGAATTCTAATAATCGCATAAAGCATGCAATCTTCTTGCTTTCATGGCCTTTTTTTGGCTTTCCAAAATGGTCGTCATGGTAAAGTAAAAAGGCCTTGGGAGACCAATGTTTTTTAACAATCTAAATGGAGGGATAGACATGGCAGATGAAAAAGCAGCAAGATTTCCTGATCCCCATGAGTTTCAGATTCCACCGGAACTTGAAGGATGGGAAGAGATGTATCCGTCGCATTATATGTTTTCCAAGGAAAGAGGTGAGTGGGAGAGCAACCAGTTCTGGTATCAGGACAAGATACATGCGCCTGAACCCATGCCGCCGTTGGACCTGATTTTTCAGGAGGCGTGGCAGATTTCTCTTTCGCAATACACCACCAGAGTGTTTTGTATCCCTCCGGCACAGGGCATTGCCCAGAGGATGGTTGGTTGTTATATGTACATTTGCGCTATTGCACCTCCGCCGGAGGAGGTTATTGGAGAGAAGGCCGCTTTATTTGAAAAACGGGTTTTCTACGTGTTTGAACATTATGATGAGTTATGGGACAAATGGCTCACAAAATTCAAAGCCTTGGGGGAGGATATGAAGGCGGTGGAGGTTCCAGAGAAGATGCCGAAGTATGTTCCCGAGGACCAGGTCCTTCCTGCGCCTAAAGGCTATTATATATCTTATGACATTATTGAGGCCTTTGATAAGCTTGTTAGTATGATGTTCAAGGGGTGGCAGTACCATTTTGAGATGCTGAATTTGACTTATCTTGCCTATCTGATGTTTGGCGATGTTTCAAGAAAGCTTTTTCCAGGCATAAGTGAGAGTTCTATAGGCAAAATGGTAGCAGGCGCCTATGTCTCAATGTTCCGCCCAGAAGAGGAACTTTGCCAGCTATCAAGATTGGCCTCATCCATGCGTGGGGTATCAGACATACTTAAGACCGGTGTGTCAGCGGAACAGAAAATAGCCGAGCTTAACAAGATACCTGACGGGAAAAAGTGGCTTGAGGCATTTGATAAGGCTAAAGACCCGTGGTTTTCAGTCTCCTGTGGAAGCGGCTGGTTCCACCACGAAGGGAGCTGGATAACAAACTTAGATATTCCTTATGGATATATAAAGAGCTACATGGAGCGTCTGGATAAGGGAGAGAAAATTGAGAGATCTTTAGATAAAGTGGACAAGGAAAGAGATGAAACCGTTGCCAAATATCGAGGGCTTATAGAAAACGATGAAGACCGCAAGGCCTTTGACGATGCATATAAAACAGTGCGGACTATATACCGGTATGCCGAAGATCACCTTTTCTGGGTTGAGCACTGGTTTCATACTATATGGTTTGATAAGATAAGGGGATTTGGCAGGTTGTTGGTTGATAATGGAATGTTAAATGAAATAGATGATATATTTATGTTTAACCGGTATGAGATCCCGGAAATTTTAACCGAGCTGTCCACAGGATGGGCCCTTGGCGTTGATATTCCAATGAGAAGCGATTATTACAAGGCCAAGGTGGACAAACGAAGGAAAATACTTCAGGCAGCGAGCGAATGGTCGCCTACGCCTGCCCTTGGTATTCCACCTGAAGAAGTAGCGGAACCGTTTACTATTATGTTGTGGGGTGTCACTACTGACAAGGTAAAAGAATGGCTGAAAGGCGTTGGAGAGGGCAAGGTTGAGGGCATGTCAGAGATTAAGGGCTTTGCGTCTTCAGCAGGCGTTGTTGAAGGCAAGGCACGGGTGCTGAAGCGTCTAAAGGATATAGTGGATGTCCAGCCCGGAGATATCCTGGTTTGTCCCACTACTAATCCCTCTTGGGCCCCTGTTTTTACAAACATTAAGGCTACCGTTACTGATATCGGAGGACTTACAAGCCATGCTGCCATTGTGTGCAGAGAATATGGTATTCCATCGGTTACAGGCACTGGGATATCCACATCGGTTATCAAGACTGGAGATATACTTAAGGTTGATGGCGATACAGGTTTAGTCACAATTATTCAAAAGGCTGGATAATTCCTATTCAAACCTTGGAGTGACAGGCCAGGTAAATGCTGAGAAAAGGCATGTCACTCCAATTCTAATATGCCCAACCTATAAAGTTGATAGGCATTTAAGATCAGTGCCGTGAGTTCAGTTGACGGAGGAACAGATGGACTATATTTTGAATTTTGAAAACTTGGATAAAAGCTTCTTGCCGGTAGTAGGGGGAAAGAATGCCAATCTTGGGGAGATGATTAAGGCAGGCGTTAGAGTGCCCCCTGGCTTTGCTGTTACTACAGATAGCTATCAATGCTTTATAAACAGCTCCGGGGTAAGTGAAAGAATTTTTAAGATTCTTTCCAGTTTTAATCAAGAGGATGTAGATTCTCTAAATAAGGCGAGCAGGGAAATTCAAGATTTAATAAACAACGCATCCATGCCAAAGGAGGTTGAGGATTCTGTAAGAGAAGGCTATTTCGAGCTTTGTGAGAAATGCTCTGTTGAGATTTTGCCTGTAGCTGTTAGATCAAGCGCAACTGCCGAGGATTTGCCTACAGCAAGCTTTGCAGGGCAGCAGGATACATATCTCTGGGTCCAGGGAGGAGATCAGGTCATCCAGGATGTTCGCAGATGCTGGGCCAGCCTCTTCACAGCCCGTGCCATAGACTATAGGATCAAGAATAATTTTCCCCACGAAAAGGTGCTGATAAGCGTTGGTATTCAGGAAATGGTCAATTCAAGGGCAGCCGGCGTTATGTTTACAATTAATCCAACTAACGGCGACCAGTCCAAGGTAGTGATTGAAGGTAGCTGGGGATTGGGAGAAACCGTGGTATCCGGCTCTGTCAACCCGGATAAGTTTGTCGTGGATAAGGTGGTATTGGAAACCAATGAAAAGACCATATCGACAAAACACATTAAATGCGTTTATGACCCTGACAGGGAAGAGGTGGTAAATATTGACGTAGAAGAGGATATGCAAAATAAATGCTGTTTAAATGCCCAGGAGATAACGGAGCTGACAAAGATAGCCAATAATATTGAGTCTCTGTATGGACGGGCCATGGATATAGAATGGGCCATAGATGACGATCTTCCATTCCCTGAAAATATATTTATTGTGCAGGCACGACCGGAGACAGTCTGGAGCCGAAAGAAGAAGGATTCTGTATTAGGAAAAAAGAGTGGTTATCAACTGCTAATGGAACAGGCTATGAAGCGTATAAAAATTAGCAGTTAAATAGTCTGAGGCGTTAGGATGATTATTCTATCTTGAAAGAAGATAGGTGAATTTTAAATAAACCGGAGGTAAAGGATTTTTATGAAAGATATGAGAGATTTTATAGAACAGGCTGAAGCGGAAGGTATGCTGCATAGAATCAAGGCAGAAGTAGATTGGGATTTGGAATTATCCCATATTGCCAAGATTAATGAGGAAAAACAGGGACCTGCACTGCTTTTTGAGAACATAAAAGGTTATAACTCTCCTGTAATTACGAGCGTCTGCACTACTTCTCAAAGACTTTCTCTCATAATGGGTATGCCAAGGGACTCTACCCTGGTAGATATTATGAAAGAGTGGGTTGATAAACATGATAACACGATACCCCCTGAGTATGTTAAGGATGCCCCGTGCAAGGAAAACATTATGAAGGGTGATGATGTGGATCTATTCAAGTTTCCAGCGCCAAAATATTACCCATTAGATGGCGGACGATTTTTCGGGACGGCCCATTTTGTTCTTACAAGAGATCCTGACAGCGGGTGGGTTAATCTCGGCACATACAGATTGCAATTACTCGATAAGAATCACCTGGGTACCCAGTTTATAAAGGGGAAACACTCTGATCTTATGCTGAAAAAATATCAGGCAATGAAAAAACCAATGCCTGTTTGTGCTATTGTTGGGTGCGATCCCCTCCTGTTTCTCATGGGAGCGGCACGTTTATCTGCCTTTGAATCTGAATATGATTTTGCAGGCTCTATTCGTGGTAGAGGAATAGAGGTCATTAAAGCAGAGACGAATGATCTGCCTGTGCCTGCAACCGCTGAAATCGTAGTGGAAGGAGAGGTAGATGCTGATAAATTTATGGAAGAGGGACCTTTTGGTGAATATACAGGCTATTATTCAGGTGTAGGAACGGATCCAAGGAATTTTATAGATGTAAAATGTGTTACCTATCGGGATAACCCAATATTCTGGGGGACTACGGTAGGCCGGGCAGTTACAGATACCCATATGACAATGGCTCTTACCTATGGAGCTACTTTGTGGCAACAACTCGTGACAATGAAGATACCAGGTATAAAATCCGTATACTGCCCACCTGAAGGGTCTGGAAGGTTTTTGGCTATTATATCTATGAAGCAGATGTATCCAGGGCATGCGGATCAGGTGCTTACTGCGGCTATATCAACAGAGATGGGGGCCTATGGTCTTAAAACCGTCATTGTTGTAGATGAAGATATTGATCCATGGGATATGTCCAGGGTATTGTATGCGCTAAGCTTTAGATTTCAGCCCAACAGATCCCAGGTAATTAAAAGAGGAAGGTCAACACCATTAGACCCGTCTTTGCCTTTAAATGCCAGGGAAATTACAGGCAGGCTATTATTGGACGCAACTATTCCTTTTGACTGGAAAGAAAAGCCTATACCCATTGAACTTGATAAAAAAACAGTTGATAGGGTTGTGTCCAGGTGGCAGGAGTTTGGTTTTCAAGATTAAAGACAAACTATAGCCCATATTTGCAATTTAATGAACATGAATAAGGAGATGTTATAATGTCAGAAAGCATCCTGTTAAAGGGTAAAAAGATTCTCGCCGTTGATGATGAGCCTGACATATTGCAAGTGTTGGAGGAGATACTATGGATGTGTGAGGTTGTAAAGGCAACGACATTTGAGGAGGCCAAGAAATTTCTGGAAAGTGATAATTTTGATTTAGCAATCTTGGATATTATGGGTGTAGACGGCTACAGCCTGTTAGAGATTGCTAATCGTAGAAACATAACAGCCGTTATGTTGACTGCCCATGCATTCACACCTGAACATCTTGCAAGATCTATCAAAGATGGCGCTGCCTCTTATATACCAAAGGAAGAAATAACAAACATTACACTCCTGTTGGATGATATTTTAGAGGCCAAGAAAAATGGGGTCAATACCTGGGGGCCTTGGGAGGAGAGGCTGCCGTCTTCATATTTTGAAAAGAGGTGGGGCTCTGCCTGGCAGGACAAAGATAAGGAATTCTGGAATAAATTCTTAGCCGGCATAAGGGATAAGAGGCCGCGAACCGATAAAGATGGTCAGTAATTTGCAAATAAAGTTGCGCTCAAAATGCGCAGAAAGTTTAAAACTAAAATTAGAATTCAAAAAAGTGTGAAGTGACTAAAGTGAACTAAAGTGCCTAAAGTTAAGGATTCATAGCTATTTTATAAAACAGATGGAGCGAAGCGATTCATTAACTTTAGCTCACTTCAAACTTTAGATCACTTTAGGCACTTTTCCGGTTTATCCGAATTAGGTTCATAAGGCAGATTATGCAGATAAGCCATGGAAGTAGGATAATATAGGAACATAAAAGGTATTAATCTTGGCTCAAAATCAGGCGAAAAAGCCGGTGGCAATTGTTGGCACTATGGATTCAAAAGGGCCGGAACATCTGTTCTTGAAAAAGGTTATTGAATCAATAGGACACAAAACAATCACTATTGATATTGGAACCACTGAATTGACCGATTTCAAACCGGATTTTTCCGTATCAAGATTAATTGGAGACAAAAAAACCGATAGATCCCGCATGATTGAATCCATAATTGAAAAAGCCAGGGGAATTGTCCTTGATCTATTTCACGAGGGAAAAATTGGGGCCGTTATATCTGCAGGAGGCGGTACTGGAACATTTATGGCAACATCTATTATGAAGGTTTTGCCATTAGGAATTCCGAAATTTATGATTTCTACAGTAGCCTCCAGGGACATGTCTCAAGTGATAGGGACTAAAGATATCACTGTAATGCATAGCGTGGTAGATTTGCTGGGGATCAATTCTATATCCCGAATTATCCTTGAAAGGGCGGCCGGTGCAGTCTGTGGTATGGCTTCATACGGCAGTAAAAGTAAAAACCCCTTGCCGCGGGTGGCATTGACACTGTTTGGTTTTATTACTGAGGCAGCAGAGAATATAAAATCCATATTAGAAGAAAATAATTTTGAGGTGATCCCTTTTCATGCAAACGGTACAGGTGGGATGGCCATGGAAGAGATGGCAGGGGAGGCTTTTTTTGACGGAATTTTAGATCTTGCCACCCATGAGCTGGTTGATGAAATGTTTGGTGGTTATTGCAGAGGGATTGGACCTAAGCGACTTTTTAATACAGATGCAGCAAATATTCCAAGACTCGTTATACCGGGTGGACTTGATTCTGCCGTACTTGAATTTGATCATAAAAATATTCCAGCGGAATATAAAGACAGAAAGATATTTTTTTATGATTTTAGATCTGCAATCCGACTCACCCATGACGAATCAAAATTACTGGCCGAGACAGTTGCCTACAAATTGAACCATAGCAAGAATCCTACAAAGATCCTTATTCCCTTAAAGGGATGGTCAGAGGCTGACAGGGAAGGCGATGTGCTGTTTGATCCTCAATCCAGTGAGGCATTTTGTGAGTCATTAGAGAAATCATTAGAGTCAGGGATTGAGGTTACCAGGGTTCAATATCATATTAATGACGTGGAGTTTGCCAGGGAGGCAGCAGGAACTATGATGAGCATGCTGACTGATAATAGAGGGCGTAGTTAATTCTATTTATAAACTGGTTAGAAGGTATTTGGGCAGTGCCAGATTCCTTGCGAAAATATCAGATTTGGTAATAACTATTGGAGATTCGAATTAAAACAGGGGATGGTGCCTATAGCCTTGAGGCATTTATCAAGAAAATCGGAAATGATCTGCTAGTTTCCATATGGGGTGGTGAAATCCCCCATATTGGGGCTGTGGCTGTTGCTCAACCAAGGCCGAGCTTAAAAGATCCGAGGATAAGGAGTGCAACTGCATCTGTTTTCTGCTATCCAGGCCATAAGGAGGATGTCATTGCAAAAGAGACAGCGGAAAGATTATCGGCTGCCCTTGATACAAATGTAACTGTTACGGCCGGGGCACACTGGGATAAAATAGATGAATCAGGGATTAAGGCTGTAATAGAAAGTAACAGGCAATTAATAACAATGATAATTGAGGAAATTGAGGCCAGGTCTCCTGAAAATACCCCATAATGCTGGGAGATGAGTTTTTTAAAAACACCAATTTTCAGAATTTATAACAGATAAAGTCAATGCGGCACTCACCACTGCAAATTCCCATTACAGTTTCACACGATAGGTCTTTAAGATTCATACATTGATAAGGGTTTTATTCAGGGGATATTATTAAAATGGAAACAAATACGGGCAATAAGATCATTGTTGGCATCACCGGGGCAAGCGGAGTTATATATGGTATTGAAATGCTGAAAGAACTCAGCAAAAAAGACTTGGAGACCCATTTAATAATTTCAGAGTCAGGTATAAAAAACATTGCCATTGAAACAGGATATTCACTTAAGACAATAAAATCAATGGCATATAAGGTCTATGATAATAAAGACCTTGCAGCCCCTCCAGCCAGCGGATCTTTTTTAACAGAAGGAATGATAGTTGCTCCCTGTACTATAAAGACATTATCCGGCATAGCAAATTCATATTCTGACAGTCTGATGGTAAGGGCAGCGGATGTAACATTAAAAGAGAAAAGGAAGTTGGCTTTGCTGGTCCGAGAGACGCCCCTTCACAAGGGACACATAAGGCTTATGGGTATAGCTGCTGACATGGGTGCCCATATACTGCCGCCGATACCGTCTTTTTATCATCATCCAAAGACCATTGAGGATATTATACATCAGACTATTGGAAAGGTATTTGACTATTTTTGCATTGAGCACAATCTCTTTGAGAGGTGGGGCAATAAAGATGAATAACAAAAAATTGTTTAGCGTATATGGAGGTGTAATTGTATGAAACCGGTTCGTTATGATCAGAAAGAAGTAGAGAGAAATTTAGAGGAAGGGTATTGGGACAAGACCATTTTGCCTGATTATTGGGATAAAAATGCCAGGCAATGGCCTGAAAAGGAGGCCTTGGTGGATTCCCTTGGGAACAGGCTGACATGGGCAGAGGCACAAAGGAAAATTGATAGAATTGCATTTGCTATTATAAAAGACATAGGGTTAAAAAGGGATGACAGGTTGATGGTACAATTGCCTAACTGTGTTGAGCAAGTTCTGGTCCGTCTTGCCTGCGAAAAGGCAGGTGTTTTGTCTATCCCTGAAATGACTACCTTCAGGCAGAGTGAATTGTCGGAGATTGCCGGCAGAACAAAGGCTGTAGGTATTGTCATCCCCAGGCTTTACCGAAAGTTTGACCATTTTCAAATGGCAAAGGAACTCCAGGCAGATTTCTTAAACCTTAAACATATTATTGTTGTTGGTGATGATATTCCTGAAGGCTGTATTTCATTGAACGAGATAATGGATAATCCTTATGAACAGGAATATGACCCTATTGAGTTAAGGGCAAGGCAATTAGACCCTGTAGAAGAGGTGGGATTTCTTATTACCACTACAGGAACTACAGGTCTGCCTAAACTCATTGAACACCGTATTGCTGCTCGTGAGATATGGACTGCAAAATCCCACGTCAGAAATTGGCAGCTTGGCCCTGGTGACTGTGTCCTGGCCATTGCACCACTTGCCGGCGCAGCCGGAGGTACGCCTGCCTATGTTACAGCGCCTGTAGGCGGCGCCAGGATAGCCTTGGAGTATCAGTACAGGGGAGAAGAAACCCTTGAGTTCATGGAGAAGGAAAAGGTTACAGTTATAGCATTAGTGCCGACTCAACTGGCAAGAATCCTGGAACTGCCTACAGATAAATATGATTTATCGTCCTTACGCATAATAAAAACTGCAGGAGGCTATCTGCCGCCGCCTTTGGCAAAAGAGGCAGAGGAGAGGTTTGGCTGCCCCATACTTGGCACCTATGGCACGCAAGATACGGGATCTATATCCGGCGTCCCCATAACTGCCGACGAGGAGCAAAGATACACCACTGTCGGCAGGCTCCATCCGGGGATTGAAATAAAAATATTGGATGATTCAGGAAAGACGGTAAAACAGGGAGAAGTTGGTACTCTATGGTTTAAAGGCCCGGGAAACTCTATTGGTTATTACAAGGACCTTGATAAGACAATGAAAGAGGCCTTTGATGAAAGTGGTTTTGCAACACCAGGGGATTTGGTGACCGTTACCGATGACGGGTATTTGAAGATAATGGGCAGAAAGAAAAATATCATAATTCGTGGTGGACAAAACATATATCCTAAAGAGATCGAAGACTATCTTCTCGCTTATGGGAAGGTGACCAATGCTGCTGTTGTTCCTATGCCTGACCCAACAATGGGTGAACGGGCATGCGCCTTTGTTACTGTTAAAAAGGGGGAGACAATAAGCTTTGAGGAGATGATTGAATACCTGAAGGGTAAAAAGATAGCCCCATTCAAGCTGCCTGAGAGATTGGAGATAGTGGAAAACCTTCCCCTTGTTGGAGAGAGCGGAAAGGTGAACACAAAAGAAATGGTTAAAATGATAACGGACAAACTTAGGGAAGAAGGAGCCATAGAATGACCCGCAAGTGGAGGTAGGATCCTTTATGAGTAAAGTAATAGTAATTCTGGTGATGGCAGAGGAGAAATGGGAAGAGGCGGACTTTTTAAAAAGACAAATAGAGCTCCGTGGCCATAAGGCCGTAATAATGGATATAGGATTGACTGGAGAGCCACAGGGGGAATGTGATATTACCCGCCAGGATATTATAACGGCCAGTGGAAGGGACCCGGAAGAAATAGCATTATTATCCGACCGGGGCAAGCGCATGCCTGCAATGGTAGATGGGGGAAGGCAAAAGATACAGGAGATGCATAACAAGGGGCAACTGTCCGGTGTGATGAGCTTAGGAGGAACTACCGGCACACAGATGGGGACAGGTATTATGAAATCCCTTGCATTTGGTTTTCCGAAAATTGCTGTGTCAAGCACTGCATCAATTCCGGGATTTTGTTCGAGGTATATAGGCACTTCGGATATAACACTGATGCATACGGTTGTAGAATTTGCCGGGATAAACAAGATGTTGGAAAACGTTTTATCCAGGGCTGCCGGTGCTATCTGTGGCATGGTAGATGCCTCTGTTCAGGCACCTGTTTCTTTAGAAGGCGGAGATGAAAAACCCCTCATTGCAATGACCCATTTTGGGCCATGCGAAAACTGTGCAGTGGCAGTCAGGAAACTCATTGAAAAGGATTATCAGGTAATCGGATTTTCTGCTGCAGGTACTGGAGACAGGGCAATGGAGGAGATGATAGGTAAACAGAACATCTTCTCCGCAGTAATAGACCTTGCCCCAGGTGGGGTAGGGGAGGACCTGCTTGGTTTTATGAGGTCTGCAGGCCCTGATAGACTTGAAGCTGCTGGAAAAATAGGATTACCGCAGATTATTGCCACAAGTGGTGTAAATTTTGGCTCTCCGTTGAAACGAAACTATAAGCCGGATTACGAATCGAGGAAGAAATATCGCTATGATTCCGCCCGCACTTTTGTAAGGTTATCCGCCGATGAGATGACCATGGTGGCAGATAAAATTGCTGATAAGCTCAACATGTCAAAAGGACCTGTTAAGGTATTGATACCCCTTGGCGGTTGGTCATCAGTGGATAAGAAGGACACTGACTTCTATGATAAAGATCTGGATATGATATTTGTCGAGGAGCTGAAGAAAAAACTAAGATTTGATATAGAAGCGATTGAAATAGATGCAGACTTAGATACAGTTGAATTTGCCCAGGCAGTGGCAAAGGCCTTTAATGAGATTACGGATAAAGGAAATAGGTAACAGATCAATAAGAAAATGATTTTCATAAAATAAATGAAGATGCAGGATGTGCAGGTTTTTATTTCGTACTGGTTTATCTTTATTTGTAATTTATCTTAAAACAATCATGGGCTTTTCAGCCTTTGCTCTTAAAGCAATTGTCTCAACTATCCCCTTACAGTAAGCCTCTCACTCCTGATCTTCTTTCCTTGACAAATCAAAAAGATAAAAGTAGCTTAGTCACAATGTAATTCAGTCATTTAAGGAGGGATTTTGTTTTACAATTCCAAAATAAGGATTTCCCAGAAAGCTCTATCAATGCAGTATTGGTGGAGCTTTTTTTATGTCTATTATTGTGAAGGACGTATTCTGGTAAACAAGAATAACAAAACATGAGTCAAGTGAAGACTGACCTCATGCCCTATTCCTTGATGCGGCAGTGAGAGGAAAAAAAAGAAAACGTGAAATCATCTGATAATTTATATATCTACCGCCGGTTATATGTTAAGTTATCACTCTCAAAGAAATAGTTGTGGAATCAAGTAAGCCACACGGATGACTACACAGAACGTAAACAAGGCTTTTTCTTTTCGAGGGACTGAAGGGCATCGGCGGTAGTAGCGTTAAGAGGAGTTTAATTTATGGCGAATAATGGAAGGATCAAAGAGCTTGCCAATTTTATCTGGAGTATTGCGGATCTGTTGCGGGGGGATTACAAACAATCCGATTATGGGAAAATAATCCTTCCTTTTACAGTTTTGCGAAGGCTTGACTGTGTTCTGGAGCCCACCAAGCAAAAGGTCCTCGATTATCTGCCGAAATTAAAATCCATGAAGATCAAGAATACCGAACCGGTGCTTAACAAAGTAGCCGGTTTTAATTTTCATAATAAAAGCAAGTTGGACTTTGAGAAGCTGAAGGCCGATCCTGATAATATAGCTGCAAATTTAAGAAATTTAATTAACGGGTTTTCCAGTGGCGGCAGGGAAATAATTGAATATTTCAGTTTTAACGATCAGATCATCCGCCTTGATGAGGCTAATCTGCTGTTTATGGTTGTAAGCCGCTTTAGTGAAGTAAATCTTCATCCTGATAATGTTTCAAGCATTGAAATGGGGTATGTCTTTGAAGAGCTTATCAGGAAATTTTCTGAATTGTCGAATGAAACTGCGGGAGAGCATTTCACCCCTCGCGAAGTGATCAGGTTAATGGTCAACATCCTGTTTTTAAATGACAGGGAGATTCTGACCAAAAAAGGTATTGTAAAAACAATGTACGATCCTGCCTGCGGAACCGGAGGGATGCTGTCTGTTGCGGAAGACTATTTGCGTGATCTTAATTCCCGCGCCCGTCTGGAAGTTTTCGGCCAGGAGGTAAATCCTGAATCATATGCCATCTGCAAATCCGATATGCTTATCAAGGGGGAGAATACAGCCAACATCAAATTCGGCAATTCCTTTACCATGGACGGTCTGGAATCGGGAAAATTTGATTATATGCTTTCCAATCCTCCTTTTGGAGTTGAGTGGAAAAAGGTTCAGGCTCATGTCAAAAAAGAGCATGACACAAAAGGCTTTGGGGGACGATTCGGCGCCGGGCTTCCGCGTATCAGCGACGGTTCTTTTTTGTTTTTGCAGCATATGATCTCCAAAATGAAACCGTCCAACAACGGCACACGGCTTGGCATCGTTTTTAACGGTTCGCCTCTTTTTTCCGGCGGCGCCGGCAGCGGAGAGAGTGAGATCCGAAAATGGATCATTGAAAATGATATGCTGGAAGCCATCATCGCCATGCCGGATCAACTTTTTTACAACACCGGCATATTTACTTATATCTGGATTTTAACAAACCGGAAACCGGTTGAACGTAAAGGGAAAATCCAGGCAGTCAATGCTGTTTCATTTTTTGAAAAGATGAGCCGGAGCCTGGGCAACAAAAGAAATGAGATCAGCGACAGACAGATCGACGAGATAACAGGAATTTATGGAGATTTCGAGGAAGGCGATTTTTGCAAAATTTTTGACAATGAAGATTTTGGTTACAACCGGATTACCGTTGAACGACCTTTGAGACTCAACTTCCAGACCTCAGAAGAAAGGCTAA
>JAYEMW010000112.1:0-4468 GCA_034718555.1 Thermodesulfobacteriota bacterium | reverse complement strand
CAAGCCTCCTGTATAAATCAGTACATAGTTATGGCTTTTTCTGTGCCCATCCATACTGTGTGTTTTACTTGAATTAAATATTGGAAAATTTCTAATGGTAATTGCACTTTTATGTCTGTCAAAATTTTTCTCTATAGAATCTGTTGCCGCAAATATATAATTAAACACCGTTGACGCAAGCTCTTCAATCAATTGCACTAATATTGCAATAGGTCTTTTCATCCAAAAAGGAATATAATGTTTTCCCATTATCTGTTCAGGCAAATCCTCATGAACATCGTATATTACCTTTTTCCCTGACAATTTCAGTAATACTCCAACGTAAATCAGCTCCGGGTCATGGAAATGATAAATATCCGCTTTCTGTCTAAACGCTGAGATTAAAATCCTGATATCTGTTATTAATACACGAGAAAATCTTTTAAATGATTTAGGAATAGCAATAATCTTTACTCCGCCCACCACTTCATCTTTAATGTGTTGCGCAATAAGCGTCACATCATAACCTGCTTTTGCAAGTGACTTGGCCTCTTTGTGAAAAATACGCACATCAAATACCTGATGAACTGATGTCAGTATGCATATTTTTGTCCTTTTATTCTGCATAGTCAATCCGTAAAGCAACAGCTTTTGATTCTTTCCTAATGTTCATTTCAATATATTTGAAGTACGAATTAAATATAGAAGCAACCTTATCTTATTAATGCAAGCATACTCCAACCTAAAAGAACAGGGCCGAATTCATAATCCGTATCTATTTGTTCTGGATCAATAAATAACGAGCAATAAATCTTTAGAATCTTATCTTTTATCTCTTTGTTCCATTTTTCTAATCCGGCAAAAATCCCGGCAGTATAATTATGGGCTTGGCCTTTTCCTGCAAGGTTATGGGCAAGATAACTATAGTTTTTCCAGTCCATTTTTGTGAAGCCTGTTTTTGGTTTCTCTACCCTTTCCAGAAATGTATTGTACACATCCCTTTCCCATTTGATTTCTTCTTTCCGGCCACCTGGCTTCCATATCTTTTTTATAAAGGTATTAGAGACGGCGATCATCACATCATCATCAAACACTATTCCCATCTTGTATGCATCTATCATAAACAGCAAAGTCAAGGTAAAGTGGCTTACATCCTCTATGCCATTATAGGCTTTGCCTGTTACATAAATATCATTTATTGGATTAGTCTTTTTATTCTTCCATCCATCATAAGGTAATCCATACCAGTAAGGCATGGTTAATGTTCCATCCGATAAAAGCTTCACCCCTGCCCTGATTTTTTTGGCCAGTTTTGTCGATTTTTCTAAGTACTCCGGTTTCCCAGTTACCCTGTATAACCACAAAAGAAATCTTCCATTTGCGGAAAGACCGTTATATGGCACCGGCAAACCGCTTGCCCAATATCTTCCACCCGGCTCAAATACAAAATATCCCCCATCCTTATTTTCGCGCCACGAATTTTTATAATCTCGATAGCTTTCTTCAAAGGCAGTTACATATTCCATTGCTTTTTCTTTGTAACACTGCAATTTTTTTTCCTCAAATACAAGGGCGGCAAATCTTAAAAAGGGAATCCCAATCAAGGGTGTATGTAGCTCATGGAGGACCATTCGATATGTTTCCTCAAGGGGGTAAATACCTGGGGCAGGTGGGTTTAAGCCCGATTTCTTTACGCGTATCCAATCCTCCGGGCTTAGGAAATTGTTAATATGCTTCTCAACAGTACTCATATTTAAATGTTCAAATTTTTTAATTATAGGGGCTTTTCTTCTAAAATTATTTCTTATAATTAGGGTAAACTCATTGTTTCCATCATTAGTCACTTCTACTGAGGTATTACCGTTTCCAGCCCTGTGTATAGCCTGAATTTCCAGCGATGGCAATCCTTCAAAGTCTGAGATCATCTTTGGTATGCCAAGCGTATAATATCCCCCTGCCTGCCATCCCGGTCTCATTCTGCCCATAAAATCCCACCTGTAGACAGAATTATCACGAATTTCCAACACATGATCAGCATGTCTAATAAAAATCTCTATGTATCTCTTGTCTCTATTGGCCTTATACATATTTATCAAAGATTCCATGAAATACTGCTCATTCCATGCTATTCGCCCAGAAAGGTTGTCATTGTATAATAGGCTATTCTCAGAAATCATTTGACCTGAAATTCTATCATTTAACACCGGCTGTAATTGATTTATAGGCCCTTTAATGATTTTTTTTGCGCAGCCACTATTCATAAACAACAAAACTACTAAAAGTAGCATAAAACCATAAGACTCTAAGGAGTGCTTTTTTTGGGTATCTCTTTCCATATATTTCTCAATACTTCTTCTGTTAATCTCATTCCAAATAAAATCATAAAAACCCAGATCAAACCATTGGTATTTAAAACAACCGGAAGCGCTGTATTATTCATCAAATAAAAGGCGCCAATAAGGTATGCATAAGTAGCTACATAAATTGGGGTTTTTGGTTTTTTTGTTAGATAATAGTGCAAAAAATCCGATAGCATCCCTATAAAAAATGAACCACCTATCACTCCAATAAGACCAAAATCAGCATAGAGATTCCCGATAAAAGGTGCATTTGCCAAGCCATGCGAGAGAGGTTTATCAGGATTCATATATTGATATACAAAACTAGAAACTGGAAAAAATGATTCACCCTGAAATATACTTAGCGCTCCTACAGATCGTCCATGTAAAAAAGCTACATTTTCAGGGAAAACCTCAAAATAGTGGTAAAGCACCCAGGCAGGGACCCAAAAAATCCTTCTAACTATACCCTGTATAATCAAAACATAGCTTGCCCCTGTTTCGGACCACGGCATTACAATAAAAACTACAAATACAGGAAAAATAAAAATTAATAGCCCAAGAACAACCATCCTCTTGATGGATACATTTCCCTGCCTTGCTAAATAGTAGGCTAACGCTAAAAGCAGCATTACCCATGCCACAGGCATTTTAGCCAAAGATAGGGAAGCATAGAATAAGGCCATTAACACTGAAATAAAAAAAGACCATAACCAAAATCTTTTCCGTGTAGTATACCAGGCTAAAAATGAAATCAAACTAAGATAGGGTAAAATTAAAACCCTAAGCCAGGTAAAAAAATATTTCAAAACACTTCCAACTTTTAAAAGCTTGAATGACTCCTCTCTTGCTTTTGCTAAATATAAATAAGAGTGGGGATGCAAAATTGCCTCAAATAAGGCTACTCTTGGAACCATTAGAAGGTATATCATTAAAAGAATAATACTGCTAATTAAAATCCAGGTGAATGAATGCCTCCATGGACTCTCGTTTATTGACAAAGGAACCAAAGGCCTCTCGTAATATTGCCTGTCAGTAATTTTATAAGTACCTAATATAATACGAACGGTTAAGACTCCAAGAGGAAAAAAAATAAGAGTTAATGTTGTAGCAGTCAGATATGTTGACCTGTATTGCCCTGACACGTTAAAGAATACAAAAATTGAAGGAACATATACAAATACAATGTATGTCAAATAAAATGCCTTTGAAATCGTTAGACTTTTAAGACGAAAAATTCCTAAGGATATATGGGCTAGGAAAAGTCCTAAGAGAGCTATTGCTAAAGATAGTATTGCAGATTCCACCCCTTAAATATCTCCCACATTCAGTCTGTTTTTTATCTCCTTCAGCCATCCAACCTTCCAATGCCAGAGCAGTGCAATATATCCAGTAGACAAGATAATCTCGAACAAAAAGAGTTTTCCGAGATAAATAATCCCCCATTCCCCTTGGAACCACCATTTATTTATTACCCATGTCAAAACAAGGATAATACCGTTAAGCAGCACAACCCGCCCGGTAAGAGATCTTCTAAACCTAAAACCAAATCTGCGCTTGAGATAAAAAACAGTAAGTATTCCCAATACAAAAAAACCTGCCATAGCGCCTATAGCAATGCCCGTTACTCCCATACCCGAAAATGCCATTACCAATGCCAAAAGTATTCCAGTGCCTAATGCTATAAACAGATTCAATGTATTTACCGCCCTAACCTCTACTCCATCAATAACCGACCTCAGCAAAACATAGGCCAGGTAAGGTGCAAGAGATATTATCAAAATCCTCATAATTGTCACTGACGCCAGATAATCCGGGCCAAGCCATACCATTATTAGAAATTTTGACCAGATAAATATCTGGATGGTAATAAATAACCCTAAATGAATAATAAGGTCAATTATATCCCTGATTCTTTCAGTAAGAAAACTTTCCTTTCCTTCCTCAAATAATAGAGCAACTTTTGGAAGTGCAACAAGGCCAAATGCAACTACCGAGCTTTCCATGATCCTGAAAACAGATTGGCCCACAACGAAATAGCCCGCTTCATCAATGCTCCCAAAGTAAGGGGCAAAGAATGGTCCTATAGATAGAAGGCCTGCAAATGCCAGACTCCCAGGTGTTCTTGGTACTCCATATATCAGCAGGTC
>JAYEMW010000111.1:0-22003 GCA_034718555.1 Thermodesulfobacteriota bacterium | reverse complement strand
ATCCACCCTTGCCTTTGATACAATCTACGCCGAGGGACAAAGACGATATGTTGAGTCACTTTCTACCTATGCAAGACAGTTCCTGGAGAGAATGGATAAACCGGATGTTGATTCTATTGAGGGGCTCTCACCTGCAATTTCTATTCAACATAGATCCGCAAGCAAGAACCCAAGATCAACAGTAGGAACGGTTACAGAGATATATGATTATCTAAGGCTTTTATTTTCCAGGATCGGCCATCCATTTTGTCCAAACTGTGGAATTCCTATAACATCTCAAAGCATTCAACAGGTTGTTGACCATGTTATGAAATTTGAGTGCGAGAGCAGGATTCAGATTTTATCTCCTGTGCTGAAGGATAGCAAAGGGGAACATATAAAACTGTTCGAGGGCTTAAGAAAGGAGGGTTTTGTAAGGGTACAGGTTGATGGGGATACTGTGTTGCTTGATTCTGATATTAGATTGGATAAAGGGAAAAAACATACTGTCAGGGTAGTTGTTGATAGATTAGTAGTAACGGAAAACATTCGAAGGAGACTTACCGACTCTTTAGAGTTGGCGTTTAATTTGTCAGGTGGTTTGGCTATTGTTGATTTGATAGGCGACAAAGAATATCTATTCAGTCAGACAGCGTCGTGTCCTGTATGCGGCTTCAGCTTTCAGCCTTTAAGTCCTCAGATGTTTTCATTTAATAACCCCTCAGGTGCATGTCCTGAGTGTGGGGGACTTGGGGCAACGATGTATTTAGATCCAGACCTAATTGTTCCTGATCCGGACCTTTCCTTGAGGGAAGGGGCTATTGCCCCGTGGGCGGACAGACACTCGGCTTACTTTCAACAGACACTGAATTCCATTGCAAAGCACTATGAGATTGATATTAGCATGCCCTTCAGGGAGCTGCCTGAACATGTTAAAAAGATTTTTCTCCATGGCTCAGGAAAAGAGAAGATAAAATTTAGTTTTATTGCGGGCAACAGCACCCATTCGTATGAGAAGCCCTTTGAAGGGGTTATTCCAAATCTTAAACGAAGGTACACTGAGACGGACTCTTCTTTTTCCAGAGAATGGATAGAGAGGTTCATGAATATACGCACCTGTCCCTTATGCAATGGGGCAAGATTGCGTTTAGAAAACCTCGCAGTCAAGGTTGGCGGAAGATCAATATATGATATAACAACATATTCTATTGATAATGCACTTAGATATTTCCAGGCATTAAAATTGACGGAAAAAGAAGGAATAATCGGCAGCCCAGTCCTAAAAGAAATAATCAGGAGATTAGGCTTTTTAAAGAATATAGGCCTGAGCTATCTTTCTCTTGACAGGGCTGCGTCAACCCTGTCAGGTGGCGAAGAGATGAGGATCAGGCTGGCAACTCAAATCGGCTCAGGTCTATCCGGGGTTCTCTATGTTTTAGATGAACCGAGCATTGGACTGCATCAGAGAGATAACAGCAAACTGATAGCTACTCTTAAAAAATTAAGGGGATTAGACAATACAGTTCTCGTTGTAGAACATGATCCAGACACTATGCGTTCGGCTGATTATATAATAGATATGGGCCCGGGAGCCGGGGAGCAAGGTGGGCGAATAGTATTTTCAGGAACACCTGATGAGATTGTAAAGGATGAAAGATCACTGACCGGCAGGTATCTCTCAGGCGGTCTTTCCATCCCTGTTCCCCTTGCAAGAAGGAAGATGGGTAGAGAAAGGATAGTTATTGAAGGGGCCTCAGAGAATAATCTAAAATCTATTGATGTCTCTATTCCATTAGGGATTTTTACCTGTATTACCGGGGTGTCGGGATCCGGTAAAAGCAGCCTGATAAACCAAATTCTATTCCCCGCCCTGTCACAAAAATTGTATCATTCAAAAAGGGAAGTTGGAAAAATGAAGAGGGTGGTTGGCGTAGAATATTTGGACAAGGTTCTCAATATAGACCAAAGCCCCATCGGTAGAACACCCAGGTCAAATCCAGCAACATATACAGGGGTATTTGAACACATTAGAACGCTTTTTTCAATGCTGCCGGAGTCTAAGCTGAGGGGGTATAAATCAGGACGCTTTAGCTTTAATATAGATGGTGGAAGATGCGAGGCCTGCAAGGGTGATGGGATTATTAAAATAGAAATGCATTTCCTTCCGGATGTGTATGTTACCTGTGATGTCTGCAAAGGGCAAAGGTACAATCGAGATACCCTTGAAATAAGATACAGGGGAAAAAATATTGCAGATGTACTTGATATGACAGTTGAGGAGGCAATGCTTTTTTTTTCCAACATTCCCCAGGTAAAGAATAAATTTGAGGCCCTATTTAGCGTTGGCCTTGGATATATAAAGCTTGGACAATCTGCCACTACACTCTCCGGAGGTGAGGCGCAAAGGATGAAACTGGCAAAAGAGCTGGGTAAAAGGGCCACAGGAAGGACATTGTACCTCTTAGATGAGCCTACTACAGGGCTGCATTTTGCTGATATCAGGAAGCTTTTGGAGGCATTAAATCATCTTGTTGATTCTGGAAATACAGTAGTAGTAATAGAGCATAATATGGAAATTATAAAATCCGCTGATTTTATAATTGATTTAGGCCCGGAAGGCGGGGATATGGGAGGTTTTATTGTCGGGACAGGTACCCCTGAGGAGATTGCAGGGATAGAAAAATCACACACAGGCTATTATCTAAACAAGATTATAGAAAGGTATGAGCTTGACAGTAAAATTGAAGATGAATATACTCAATCGCCGAATATAAATTAATTTCAAGAAAAAAAAGGGGGCAAAACATGACAGTCGAAAATAACGTTCTAATTATCATAAATACGGGACATGAAAAACAATACAATCATTTTGCGGCCTATACTCTTGCCTGGGTATCGAGAAGATACTATAAGGTAAAGAAGGTGACTATAATGTATGGTCCTCATGGAATGGAGATGGTAAAAAAAGGTGTACTTTCAACCTTTACCATGTCAAAGGAAGTGAAAGAATTGACTACCTCCCAGTTTGAAGGCCTGAAGGCGGAGAAACTGCCGGATAATTTGGAGAAGTTAGCCCGTTTCGAGAAAGATAAAATGGGGATTTCAATAGTTTCATGCGGTACTTTTCATGTACTTGACGGGTTTGCAAAGGAAATAGAAGATAAGTCAAATATCGAGGACTTTATTGACCCAATTGACTTAAGTGAAAGCTGTAGATTGATGTTAGAGGCAGATAAGATATTATATTACTGAGAGGAACGTTACCAATCTATTACGATGAAAGACATCCTATCAAATTCTAATACGGCCATTATTGGCGGGGGAAGGGTTTGCAAGGCCTTCCTTGAAACCGTCCAGGGAAGGCATTCAGCCTCCAGGAAGCTTAATATTATTGGTGTGGCCGACATCAATAATAAGGCTGAGGGCTTGGCCTTTGCAAAGTTAAAGGGGATATTTACAACCACGGACTTTAGGGACCTGCTCACTATTAGAGGGCTTAATTTAATTATTGAGCTCACAGGGGATAATAGGGTTCTTGAGGAACTGAAGTCAACGAAACCGGAGCAGGTAAGGCTAATCGATCATTTTGAGGCTATGTCTGTATGGGATTTTCTCCAAATAGAAGAAGCAAAGGCAAAGGTCAAGGAAAAAATAAGAAAATATGTTACTGAATCTGAAAAAACAGAAAGGGAGTTTGATTTTTTTTCTAATCACCTTTCTAAAATTGTAGAGGAAAGAACAGAGCATCTG
Organism: Thermodesulfobacteriota bacterium; assembly: GCA_034718555.1. GTDB lineage: Bacteria > Desulfobacterota > DSM-4660 > Desulfatiglandales > B25-G16 > M55B121. The sequence goes on along the minus strand of JAYEMW010000111.1, from coordinate 18,274 downwards.
CAGACTGTGGAAAAAGAGCTTGTTGAGAGAGAAAGGGCACTGTCGCAGATTGTTCAGGGATCCACTTTGCCGACATTTGTGATTAACAAAGAGCATATAGTAACTCATTGGAATATTGCATGTGAAAAATTGACCGGTTATAAGGCAGATGAGATAGTTGGTACTGATAAACAATGGATCCCCTTCAGGCAGAAAAAAAGGCCCCTTATGGCCGATGTTATTGTTGATGAAATGGGCGAAGAGGAAATAAAAAGATATTACGGCAATGAGTGGAGGAAATCCGTACTCATTGAAGGTGCCTACCAGGCTGAACAATTTTTTCCTCAAATAGGAGGGGGGAGTAAGTGGCTTTTGTTTACAGCGGCGCCGATAAAGGGGGCCGATGGAGACATAACAGGATCAATTCAGACCCTTTGGGATATTACGGAACGTAAGGAGTCGCAGGAGGCCCTGCAGAAGGCCCATGATGAATTGGAGGCAAGGGTAGAGGAAAGGACAACAGAGCTTACAAAGGTTAACGAGGAGCTGAAAAGATCTGAAGAGAAGTACAAAACTCTTTTTGATAGTGCACCCAACCCATTTTTTATTATGGACAGGCAAACATTTAAAATTATAGATGTCAATGCAACTGCCCTGGATTGTTATCAACAGAAAAGAGATGAATTTACAAAAAAGACATTTTTTGATTTATCCTTAGAGAGCGATAAAGACCTTGAGGAGGGTCTGAGAAGACTTACTAACAATCAATGTGGATTCTATGCTAAAAGAAGACATGTGAGGAAAAATGGAGAGCCCTTTTACGTAAATATTGTGGCATGTCATGCAGTGCATTTAGGCAAGGATAGCTTGATAGCAACTACAACAGACATCAGCGAGAATGTTGAAAAGGAGGCCCAGTTAGTGCAGGCAAGCAAACTTGCCACGCTTGGCACTTTGGCATCTGGGATGGCCCATGAACTGACTCAGCCATTAAATGTGATTCAAATTGCCAGCGATTTCTTTTTAAAAAAGATCGGCAAGAATCAGGAAATTTCTAAAGCTGAGTTAAGGGATATGGCAGAGGAGATTGGAAGCCATGTTGATAGGGCGTCCAAGATAATTAAACATATGAGAGATTTTGCCAGGCAATCCGATGTTACGAGGACAAGGGTAAACGTAAACAAACCTATCAAGGATGTGTTTAAGGTGCTGGGCCAGCAGTTAAGGGTTCATCAGGTAGAGGTTGAATTGAATCTCAGTCCTGATTTGCCATATATTATGGCGGATCATAATAGATTAGAGCAGGTCTTTATAAACTTAGTGACCAATTCCATGTATGCCATGGATGACAAGGGTATTAGGTTAGGAGACAAAAAATGGAGAAGGTTGCTCAGGATCGAATCATTCCCTGCAGGCAAATATATTGTAATAAAAGTGTCTGATACCGGTAAAGGTATTGCGCAAGAGGTAATGGATAAGATTTTTGAACCCTTTTTTACCACCAGAAAGGTAGGCCAGGGCACTGGGCTGGGAATGAGTATCAGTTATAGGATTATAAGCGACTATAATGGGACAATTGACGTAGAAAGCGAGGTAGATAAAGGCACTACCTTTACCTTAAAATTTCCCATTGCAGAATGAGGTGTCGGCCTTTATCAAGCTTAAGCAGCAAGAATAAAAAAATAGTGAAAATATGGATATGTCAAAACTATTAATAATAGACGATGAAGAAGGGATCAGAAAGGTCTTATCTATTTCTCTTTCAAGTGATGGATATAGTGTATCAACAGCAGCAACGGGCGAAGAGGGTATGGAGATTTTTAAACAAGAGTCACCATCTATAGTTCTAACGGATATCAAGATGCCGGGCATGGATGGGGTCATGGTTTTAAAGCAGATCAAGAAGATAAACCCCGATGCGGAAGTTATAATGATAACCGGACATGGTGATATGGATTCGGCTATAGAAACCCTTAAGCTTGATGCCTCTGATTTTTTAAATAAGCCTATTAAGGATGAGGCCCTTTTTGTGGCCTTAAAGAGGGCAAAAGAACGGATAAATATTAAGAAAAAATTAAAGTCTTACACGGATGACCTTGAAAATATGGTTAGAATAGCCACGGAAGAGGTGAAGAGGAGATCAGAGTTTCAAAATAAACTTATCACATCTTCTAATGACGGTATCGTGGCGACAGATGAGAGTGGGAATATTGTCATCTATAATAATGGCGCGGAAAAAATATTCGGCTACCTAAGGAATGAGATAATAAGAAAGATGAACATTCGAAGACTGCTTCCGGAGAAATTAGCCTCTGAGTTTATAACCGGACTTAATAATCAAGGGGCCGTTAATCTATCAGACTGGCGAGAACTCTCTATCGCTGCCAAGAATGGAAAGGTTGTCCCTACACGGTTTTCCGGATCAATTCTCACTGAGAATGAGGAGGTTATAGGAAGTGTTGGTTTTTTTCGCGATCTAAGAGAGGTAAAGAGACTGCAGGAAGAATTGATTAAATCCGAGAGATTGGCTGCTACGGGACAAACTGTTGCAGGGCTTGCCCATTATATTAAAAATATTCTAAATGGACTTAAAGGTGGAACCTATGTATTGAATGTTGCGCTTGACAAGAATAACACAGATAAGATAAAAAACGGCTGGTCAATGATTGAAAGAAATGTGCGCAGGATCTCAGATCTGGTCCTTGACCTTCTCACATATTCAAAGGAACGAAAACCTGAGGCCGAGGCCTGTTTCCCCAATGAGATAGTAGAAGAGGTTTGCTCTCTTATAGAGCCAAAAGCACTGGAGCATGATATTGAGATAAGAAAATATCTTGATTCTTTGTTAGGAGAGGTATATATAGATCCCAAATCAATACACAGATCAATGTTAAACTTGGTTTCGAATGCTATTGATGCGTGTATTTTTGATTCTACACCAAAGAAACAATGGAAGGTCAATGTGAGTACGGAATTACAGAAAGACCATAGAATCAAATTTGTTGTTGTAGATAACGGAATGGGCATGGATAAGGATGCCCAGGAGAAAATTTTTTCCGCCCTTTTCAGCACAAAAGGGGAAAAGGGAACAGGCCTCGGGTTGCTTGTGACCGAGAAGATTGTCAAAGAAAGCGGAGGCAGAGTAAGCGTTGAGTCTGAACTGGGCAAGGGGACTACATTTACTATGTATTTGCCATACAAAGATCTGGTAGAGGCAGGTATTGGTTAAAAAATATAGATTAAGCAACCGGCAAATTTTTAATTATGCTTGCTGACTAATATGGTAAGAAGTCACAATTTTAAATAATAAATCATTGAAGGGAGGTTTAGCTATGGCCAAAAAGGTGCTCAATGTTGAGGATGATCCTGATATAAGGACATTTGTTGCAACCGTTCTGGAAGAAAATGGTTATACGCCAATCATGGCGAAGGATGGAGAGGAGGGGATAAAGAAGTTAAGAGAGGAAAAACCCGATCTTGTAATTCTGGATATACTGATGCCGAAGCAAAGTGGAATCAAAATGTATCATGACCTAAAGACTGATGAATCTTTAAAGGACATTCCAGTTGTTATGCTTTCCGGCGTATCCAGGAGGACATTTCTTAGATCCCAGGCAGCATTGACAGAATTTGGAGATGAAACCGTGCCGGAACCTCAGGCGTATCTTGAAAAACCGGTTGAGCCGGAGGATTTGGCTGAAACCTTGAAAAAAATATTAGGGTAACGTGCCAAGGAGAAACAATGAAAATCAAGAAGATGCTTTTTGTCTCAGAATTTGAAGAACTATGGTTTGACGCATTGCAATCATTGATGGGCCTGAGAAAATCCGGGCTCAATCATGTAGTATTCCTTCATGTGATAAAAAGGGAGAAGGTAGCCATGAGGCGTGGGACAGGTTTTCTTAAACAGGAAGAGGTAAAGCTTAGGGAGATAGCGGATATTCGATTTATTGACTGGGCTGAGACATTGTTCGAAGAGGGTATGGAGGTTGGAGCTCATATAGCTATCGGTAATGTAGTGCCCAAGATCATATCCGTAGCTGAGATTGAAAACGTAGATCTGATTGTAACGGCAAGAAGAGAAAGGGGCAAACTTGAGGAGCTTTATGCAGGACCGGAAATATCAGAACTCTTGCGGAGAACATCAAAACCTGTGTTGATATTTAATTATCTGACACAGTCAGGTAAGGTTGGAGAGAATCCATTTGAGAGACTCTTATTGGCTCTTGACTGGTCCGTGTCATCAGAGCGCGTCCTTGATTTTGTGCTGGCATTAAGCGGTACAACAAAGAGGGTAGAGATAGTTCATGTACTTAGCGAAAAGGAGATTGGCAAATTATCAAAGATGGAGGCCCATAAACTGGAAAGGGAAAATAAAAAGAAACTGGACGATGTTTGTGATGTCTTTATAAAAGAAAAATTAGACGCCAGGCCTCATCTTTATATTGGCAAAGCAGAGGAACAGATTAGAAAGGCATCTTCTGAGCATAAATCTACTATGATTGTCCTGGGCGCAAGAAGTAAAAGTATATGGAAAGAGAAATGGTCAGGTAGTGTAGCTCATAACCTTGCAGATAGTTCGGAACTGCCTGTTTTTGTAATACCGGCAGAGGTTTCATAAGTTGCATCTGGAACAATTGTGAAATAAAAATTCAATAATAATATTCGACATGGAAATAAAACGAATCATTTATACAACAAACCTTGAAAAACCGACCTATGATTCTATTGAACTATTGCTTGGAATGAAAGAAGCAGGTCTTAAAGAGGTAATGCTTTTTTCGGAGGGCCTATCAGAGGAGTTAAAGGGTAGGTTATCTGAAGAGAAAATCGGCCTCAAGACTATAGATGAATCCGGACCATTTGTACCTAAAATATTGGATTTGGCTGAAAAGGAAAACGCATCACTTATAGTTGCCCATCTGAAAAGGGAAAAAGGTAGGCTTTTCAGGAGATCTGTAGAGAGAAGCCTGATAAAGAATGCACATACCCCAGTTCTGTTAATCCATGAAAATGGCAACGAACCTGACTATCGTAAAAAAGGTTTGTTCGATAGTGTAATACTTGCGACCCATTGGTCTGATTCTGCCAGAAGGGCATGGCTTTATATTGTAGGTTTAAAGAAAATCTTAGGGGTAGTGGATATAGTTTATGTGCTAAATGAAAAGCCGACTGTCAAGGAAATCAGGCAGATTAAGGATAGGGTTGAAGAGATAAGAAAGATATGTTTAGAGGAAAAGATAGACGCGGAATCCCATATCTATGCAGGCAAGACTTCGGAGGAGATATTGCTGGCAGCAAAAGAATACGACGCAAGCCTTATAATAATGGGGGTAAGCTCAAAGAATGCTATTGAAAAAGTATTTTCCGGTACCGTGCCTTTCTCAGTTGCGGAAAAATCCCCTGTTCCTGTTTTGATTATCCCTTAAATGAAGTATAATCAGGAAATTTAATATGGAAGTAACCGTACTTATTCAAACAGCGGATAAGGCCTTTGAGATACTTGAAAAGGCCAGGAATGAGGCAAAGGAATTATTATACAGCTCTGCTAAGATAACGAGTGAGACAAAATCCTTGGAGAATAAGCGAGCGGCAAAGGCCTTTCTTTCCGGAGCTCAACATAAAAAACTGGCAATAAGGAACTACACCTTGACATTCTTTTTATTGTTCGGTTTTTGGATTTTGCTTTCCGGGCGTTTCGATTTATTTCACCTGACCCTTGGGGCATTATCCTGCCTGTTGGTTTCTTATATGTCTTATGATCTGCTGTTTGCCAATGTAAGGATTGGGGACATAAGACTTATGATTAAAAGATTCTTTGCCGCTGGACCTTGGTTTTTAGGCCAGATTTTTACAGCAAATCTTCATGTTGCATACCTGGCCCTTTCTCCAAAGATGCCTATTGACCCGGCTATAATAAAATTTAATACAAAATTGGAGAGTGATATATCTTGGGTAGCCCTTGCGAATTCCATTACCCTTACGCCGGGCACTATCACGATTGATATTAGAGATGGGGAGTTTTTTGTCCATGCCATTGATAAAAAGGTTGCCTCAGATCTTGATACTGGTGAAATGGAAGATAAAATAGCTCATGTCTTTATGGAGGCGGACCATGTGTATATACAGGATACTCTGGATGTGTCCAGGATATTCGGGGCGCTAAAATAACAATAATCAGGTTGGCCGTTCATGGTTAATGGTTTAAATCCCGGGTTTGGTGGTCAATTAATTTAATGGCCTGATTATAAAAATTATAAATTAATCATTGACTATAAAATAACGAAGGATTATGAAAGCTAAGAAAATCAACAAGCGCCATATTAATAGAGAAAATAGACCTGAGGCTTTCATCCTTAGAAATTAAACCTGTATCTTGATTAGCAGGGAGAATATGACAAGAGTAACAGATGATATTATAATAAGGGCAGTATCAAGGATAATGATTCCATTTATCCAGCTTTATGCCCTTTATGTTATTATGCATGGTCATCACAGTCCAGGTGGAGGGTTTCAGGGGGGAGTTATTTTTAGCGCAAGTTTCATACTATACCTTATAACCCATGGTATTGCGGAGACAAAAACAAGAATGTCCGAGTTGAAGGCCGGCCTGCTTAGCTCCTTTGGTATATTAATATATTCCGGAATTGGATTGCTCTGTCTTATCCTGGGGAGCAATTTTTTAGACTACGGAAGGCTTTCCGTGATATTGAAGGTAATACCGGCTCAGGCGAGGTCCCTGGGTATACTGGGTGTGGAAATTGGAGTCGGGATAACCGTAATGGCGGTTATGTTCTCTATTTTTTTCGATATATCTACAGGGGGAATTGTTCCGGAGGATGAGGGAGATTAAGAAAGAAAATGGATAACTTTTTCTTATGGCTTGGGATGGGCCTGTTCGTCCTTGTTTTACTTTGTCTTTATAGGGGAGTATTTGGTCCGGGTGTTCTAAATAGAATTGCCGCCATTTCCGCTATTGGCACCAAGACATTGATTATTTTACTCTTGATGGGGTTTATATACCATAGGGTGGAGATGTTTGTAGACATCAGCATGGTATATGCGCTCCTCAATTTTATAGGAACTGTTACAGTGGCGAAATATTTGGAAATGAGCGGGGAGATTTGATGAATATCATGCAAGCATTTTCCATACTTTTTCTTTTAGGAGCCTTCTTTTTCTTTTTAGCCGCAACAGTAGGGCTTTTGCGTTTTCCGGACTTTTATACCAGACTTCATGCCACAGGGAAAGGGGATACCTTGGCCGTTCTTCTCGCCCTGATAGGACTGAGTATTTATGAAGGGTTTTCTTTTACAAGTTTGAAGATTGTTTTTATAGCTGTTTTTATGTTTCTGGCACAACCAACCTCTACTCATGCTATTTCCAGGGCAGCCATGCGATGCGGTTTAGAGCCATGGGTAAAAAATAAGGAGAAAAAGAATGATAGTGCCCTTTGATATTATGATTTTACTTCTTGTTTTAATATGTGCCGTTGCTGCTATCTCTGTAAAAGACCTGCTAAGTGCTGTTGTAATCTTAGGCGCCTATAGTTTTCTTATGTGCCTTCTGTGGTCGGAAATGGGAGCAGTGGACGTGGCGTTTACCGAGGCATCTGTAAGCGCTGGCATTGGAACAGTTTTATTAATTGCCGCAGTGAGTAAGACAAAAAGGAGGAGTAAGGATTGAAGATTTTAATCCTTTTTACAGTAATTGTTACAGGCATGATACTTATTTACGGAACTCAGGATATGCCGGACTGGGGAGACCCTAATTCCCCTGCAAGCACTCACGTCTCTCCAAGGTACATAAAAAAAACAATGCACGAGACAGCCACACCGAATGCAGTTACATCTGTGCTGGCAGACTACAGAGGATATGATACCCTGGGAGAAACAACGGTTATTTTTACCGCCGGAGTGTCTTGTATCCTAATATTGAGGGTAAGGAAAAAACGCAAAAAAAGTAGTTAATTAAATATTACCAATAAAATTTAAAGAATCAATGAATCAAAAATGTTTGATTTTATATTAAGCAAGTATAATTACTGGATTTATATTGCCCTTATGATGATTGGCTTTTATGCCATGATTGGAAAAAAAAATCTGGTAAAGAAAGTTATAGGAATGAACATATTCCAGACAGCAATCATTCTTTTTTTTGTCTCTGCTGCATCAAAGAAATCTGCTACTCTGCCGATTATTGAACATTCCCAAGGTCATGAAGAGCATGCCATCCAGGTTGCTTCTTATTTGAATCCCTTGCCCCATGTGCTTATGCTTACAGCTATTGTGGTTATGGTCAGCACCTTAGGAGTGGCCCTGGCCATATTGATTAGGGTTTACAGAAGATACAACACATTAGAGGAAGACGAGATCTTACAGTTCAAAAAATGATATCACAATCCCCTGTTCTTATTATTATTATCCCGCTTATGTTTGCCTTTATCACCCTTATATTTGGGTGGTGGAAAAAGAGCCTTTGCTATCCAATTGTATTGATAGCGCTTTTCTTATCTTTTCTTGCATCCCTTAATACATTAAATACGGTTATTGCAAGCGGAACAATCCACTATCGTCTTGGAGGCTGGAGTCCTCCCTGGGGGATAGAGTATGTTGTGGACTATCTCAATGCACTTGTGCTGGTGATTATTTCCTTTGTTGCCTTGACTGTAGGGGTATATTCAAAAAGAAGCGTAGAGCAGGAATTACCTGAGAAAATTGTCTTTTTCTACGTGATGTTTCTCTTGCAGGTGACAGGATTATTAGGGATAGTAATTACTGGTGACGCTTTTAACCTTTATGTTTTTTTGGAGGTAGCCTCTTTAGCGGGATATGCATTGATTACGATAGGTGAAGACGGAGCGCCTTTCGCCAGCTTTAACTATGTTATCTTTGGGACTATTGGGGCCTGCTTTTATTTGCTCGGGGTAGGCTACCTTTATATAGTAACCGGTTCTCTTAACATGGCAGATTTATCTAACATTCTCCCCAGTTTATATGGTTCCAAGGTGGTGCTGGTTGCCTTTGCATTTTTTTTGGTAGGAATAAGTATAAAGATGGCCCTTTTTCCTTTACATGTGTGGCTTCCGGATGCCTATACCTACGCCCCATCATCGGTAAGCGCCCTGCTGGCCCCCTTAATGACAAAGGTTGGGGCATATATTTTAATTAGAATCATGTATACGGTTTTTAAGCCTTATTTTGCCATAGAAATGCTCCCGATAGCTTCTATTCTGACCTGGATGGCAGTAGCCGCCATTCTTTTTGGTGCAACAATGGCCCTGGCCCAGATTGACCTGAAAAGAATGCTCGTCTATATATTGTTAAGCGAGGTTGGCTACATTACATTAGGTGTGGGACTTGGAAACAGGGTTGCTCTAACCGGTGCAATACTCCATATACTAAACGACGCCTTCATGATGCTAAGCCTTTTTCTAATTGTAGGCGCTATCATGTATAAATATGGCACCAGAAACATTTCACAGCTAAGGCATATACATAAAAAAATGCCATTTACAATGGCGGTTTTTGTCCTTTCCGGGCTCTCTGTGATAGGCATTCCGCCGACGTGTGGCTTTTTTAGCAAATGGTATCTTATTCTTGGTGCAATTAAAGCGAATGGATGGGTATTTGTGGCCGCGCTGCTGATAAGCAGCCTTTTAAATGCAATACTTTTTTTCAGGGTAATAGAAAATACCTACCTCGAACCTAAAGGTGAGCTTGAGCATGATAGTGAAAGCTTTAGTGAGGTCATTGCTATTGATGAGGTCCCTTCCAGCATGCTTGTGCCGATACTGATTACAGGGGCAGGGATATTGATACTTGGGGTAATGAGCGGTAAAATTATTTCCGCCATAATCCAGTATGCTGTTCCTGCATATTTTTAAAGATAAATGAAGGATTATTAATGGAGGAAATTGTTTCCATAAGGCCGCTTTTGGCTGTTCTTGTAACCCTTGTAGCAGCGCTGCTTATTGTATTTACAGGGGAAAAACATAGAAATCTTCGGGAATTCTGGACTATTGCAGCGTCTCTCATCAAGTTCACTATCGTCCTTTCGATGGTTCCGTTTGTTTTAAGCGGAAAGACGTTGGAATACACCATAATTTCCCTTACCCAGGGGGTTTCTCTCCAGTTCAGGGTGGATCAATTCGGCATGTTTTTTGGTGTCCTGGCCTCAGCATTGTGGATTCTTACGTCTGTGTATTCCATAGGGTATGTCAGGGGGCTAAATGAGCATGCCCAGACAAGATACTTCTTCAATTTTGCACTCTGCCTTTCTGCAACTATGGGAATAGCATTTGCAGGTAACCTACTCACCCTTTTCATTTTCTATGAGATCCTTACAGTGGCTACTTATCCGCTGGTAATTCATAAAGAGACCGAAGAGGCAATACTTGGGGGAAGGAAATATCTTGTTTATACGCTGGTGGCAGGAGTAGTAATTTTATTTGGTATAATATATATTTACAATCTTACAGGGAGCCTTGACTTTAAGCCTGGTGGGTTTCTTTTAGACAAAGGCCCGTCAAATGTGCTTGTATTTTTATTTATTATCCTCATCTTAGGTTTTGGCGTAAAGGCAGGTCTTATGCCCATGCATGAATGGTTGCCTACTGCAATGGTAGCGCCCACGCCTGTTAGCGCCCTTCTTCATGCAGTTGCAGTGGTTAAGGCCGGTGTTTTTGGGTGTTTAAGGATTGTTCTCTATGTCTTTGGGCCAACCCTTCTCAAAGAGCTTGATTTATGGCTAATATTGGCATATTTTGCAGCATTTACTGTTATTGTGTCAGGACTCTACGCCCTTGCGCAGGATAATCTTAAGAGAAGGCTGGCCTTTTCTACAATAAACAACCTTGCCATAATAATAATGGGGGCTGCCTTATTAAGCCCAAGTTCCATAACAGGGAGTATATTCCATATTGGCAGTCACGGATTTATGAAGATCACCCTGTTTTTTGTTGCAGGGGCCATATATGTTAAGACACATAAGGAAAATATTAGCCAGTTGGATGGACTTGGAAGGCAGATGCCACTGACATTTGGGGCTTTTGCAATCGCATCTATGGGAGTGGCAGGTACCCCGCCGATTTGCGGGTTTATCAGCAAATGGTATCTGGCGATGGGAACTCTTGAGGCCAAAGAGATAGTTTTTCTCTTTGTTTTACTCATAAGCGCCATATTAGATGTAGCATACTTTTTTCCTATTATATTTAATGCCTTTTTTAAAAGCCCCCAAGAGGACGTTAAACCGCATTTTGATGAGGCGCCTATGAGGATGGTTGTTCCCCTGATGATAACATCTATCGTCTCACTCATACTTGGAATATTTCCAAATGCCTTTTTTAATTTCTTTAATTTAGCGTCTATGGCTGCAGGAAAGATACTGGGAGGGGTATAAATGTCAAAAAAATTGAAATATTTATTTTTTATCTGCATTGGTCTAAGCATTTTGGCTGGTTTTTTCATCACCCATGAACATGTGCATTTTTGGTGGGAGAAGATACCGGCCTTTGATGCAATCTTTGGATTTTTGGGATGTATTGTAATTGTGGTTGGATCAAAGGCATTAGGGCATAGCTGGATTCAGAAAGATGAGGATTACTATGATTAATGTAGTTCCTCCTGCCTTTATATTTATTTTTGGGGCCCTTTTATTGCCTATTCTTCGTGAAAGGAGGCTCAGGCAGTTTTTTCAGCTCCTGATCCCTGTGATAGCCTTTATAGATCTTCTTTATATGCCTAACGGGACCTACTGGGTATATAATTTCCTTGGCTATGACCTTATCCTGGGCAGGGTCGATAAGTTAAGTATGTGTTTTGGTTATGTATTTGTTATTGTTGCCTTTCTTGGCATGATCTATGCCCTTCACATAAGGGAATTCGGACAACATATAGCAGCCTTTCTGTATATTGGAAGCACACTGGGGGTGACCTTTGCAGGCGATTTTTTTACCCTTTTCGTTTTTTGGGAAATTATGGCTGTCTCATCCGTGTTTCTTATATGGTACAGGAGAGACAAGGCTGCGCTCGATGCCGGGTTCCGATATATTATGGTTCATATATTTGGAGGCTGTGTTCTCTTAGCAGGTATACTCATACATATAGCAAATACTGGAGACACCTTCTTCAGTGCTGTAGAATGTGGAGGGCTTGGCTCTAAACTCCTACTCCTTGGTTTTATTATTAATGCTGCGGTCCCCCCATTTCATGCATGGCTTTCCGATGCATATCCGGAGGGAACAATAACCGGTAGTGTTTTTCTGACCGCCTTTACGACCAAAAGCGCTGTATATGTGCTCCTGAGGGGCTTTTCAGGGGTTGAAATCCTTGTTTGGCTTGGGGCCATTATGGCTATATATGGTGTCGTATATGCAGTTCTTGAAAACGATATAAGAAGACTCCTTGCGTATCACATTATCAGTCAGGTAGGATACATGGTCTGTGGTGTAGGACTGGGTACTGAAATGGCGATAAATGGTGCAAGCGCTCATGCCTTTTCCCACATTTTATATAAAGCCCTGCTCTTTATGGGTATGGGTGCAGTAATCCATGTGACAGGCAAGAGAAAGATGACTGAGCTGCAGGGCAGAGGCCTATACAAAAAGATGCCTATCACTCTATCCCTTTACATGATAGGCGCTTTTTCCATATCGGCCGTGCCGCTTTTTAATGGTTTTATAAGCAAAACAATGGTTGTTGCTGCAACAAGCGAGTTGCACAGACCCATAATACATCTTTTGCTGCATTTAGCATCTATAGGGACATTTCTTCATACCGGCCTTAAGCTTCCTTATGGCACGTGGTTTGGTAAATCCCAGAGTGAAACAGGTATAGCCGAGGAAGAGATAGAGGCTAAAGAACCACCTCTTAATATGCTTATCGCTATGGCAATGGCAGCATTATTGTGTATTATTACAGGTGTTTATCCTAAAGTCCTTTATAACCTTCTCCCATATACAGTTTATTACCATCCTTACACGCCACAGCATGTGTTTTCGATGATTCAGCTATTGCTGCTTACTGCTGCTGCATTTTGGCTTTACATAGACAAGCTTGGAGGTGAGCCGACTATCAGTGTTGATACAGACTGGTTTTACAGGAAACCAGGGGTGTTTATCCTTTGGCTGTGCAGCCATCCATTACAGAACATTAGGCTTGGATTGCAAAGGGCTTTCACCGGGATGGTAATTAACGTTGCAGGCCTAAGTAAAAATCCGGTATTAATTCCTGAGATAATCGTCAGAAATATCCAGTTGAAGATTTACACAATGCTCTACCATAATTCTGAACTACCCGAGGATAAGCTAAAAAAGATTAACGAAGTGAAATACAAAATAAATGCATTGAAAGAAATCAGTTACAATGAAAATATTTACAGAAGGCCTATAGGCGCCGGTGTCCTTTTAGCGATAATATTTCTATTTCTTTATGGTCTGATCTATTTTATTAAGCTAAATTAACTTGTTGCAATATTGCAGGATGTTTAATATGGAAAAAATTCTTAAACGATTATTTTTGATTTTAGCAGTGCTATCTATTCCCATTGGATTTTTTGTTGAACATGAGCACGCTGTTTTTTTTTGGCACAGCATACCGTCCATTGAGGCGATTTTTGGGTTTTTTGGAACCTTTGTATTAATACTGGCCACTGCAATATTAACTTCATTTGCCCAAAAAGGAGAGGATTTCTATGATTAATCCATTTCCTCCTGCATTTCTGTTTATTCTTGGGGCAGTTCTGATTCCCGTCCTGAAGGGGAGATTGAAACAACTGTACCTTCTCATGGTACCGGCAATAGCCTTTTTAGATATTATAAAACTATCTCCAGGCATGAGCTGGTCATACAGATTTTCCGGGTATGACCTTGTTTTTTGTAATGTTGACAGACTAAGCCTGATAATAGGATACATATTTGTAATAATAGGGTTTTTGGCTATACTTTACTCTATTCATGTGAAAGAAGATGGTCAGCACATTGCAGCATTCCTATATATAGGGAGCTCTTTGGGCGTGGTTTTTTCCGGTGATTTTTTTAGCCTTTTTGTCTTCTGGGAAATTATGGCCGTGGCATCTCTGTTTTTGATATTGTATCAAAGAAAAAAGGAATCCCTTGGCGCAGGCCTTAGATATATTTTAATGCACATAATAGGCGGATGCAGCCTTTTGGCAGGTATTATTATATATACTATCAGTAAAGGGTCTATTGCCATCGGCATCATAGAGGCTAATGCCGCATATTGGTTTCTGCTTTTAGGGATAGGATTAAATACGGCCTTTATACCCATCCATACATGGCTGCCGGATGCTTACCCTGAAGGAACTATCACAGGAAGTGTTTTTCTTTCAGTCTTTACAACAAAAACAGGGGTCTATGTGTTGGCCAGATGTTTCCCAGGCGTTGAATTTGTGGCATATATGGGTGGCATTATGGCCCTATACGGTGTTGTATTTGCATTACTTCAAAATGATGCCAGAAGGCTTCTTTCATACCATATCGTGAGTCAGGTAGGGTACATGGTTGCAGCAGTTGGAGTGGGAACAGCTTTAAGCATAAATGGAGCGGTAGCCCATGTCTTTAATCATATTTTATATAAGGCCTTACTTTTTATGTCTATTGGGTCAGTTATGTATATGACAGGAAAAAGAAAATTAACCGAAATGGGAGGTTTGGCAAGGTTTATGCCTGTTACAACCATAGTATGTATTATAGCTGCCCTTTCAATTTCCGGCGCCCCAGGATTTAATGGATTTATTAGCAAGGGTATGATATTAGCATCTGTTGCCGAGGCCCACAGGCCTGTATTAGAGATTATGTTAACCCTTGCCTCTGTAGGTACGTTTCTTTCCTTTATAAAGCTTGGCTATTTTGCATTTTTTGCAAAAAATTATGACATGAAATCCAAGGAGTCGCCTGTTAATATGCAATTGGCAATGGGGCTAACTGCCTTTGCATGTGTTCTTATTGGTTTTTTTCCAAAGATACTGTTTCACATCCTTCCCTATCAAGATATACCGTATCATCCTTTTACTCCTTCACATATAGTCGGAGTTATCCAACTCTTTATGTTGGCAGGAGCATCTTTTATATTAGCTAAGGCAATGGTAGTGCCTCACAATGCTACTATTTTAGATTTTGACTATTTCTACAGAATGGGGGGAAGGGCCTTGATATGGGTTAGTATGGTGCCCTTAAATGCACTCAGGAAAAAATTACAATTGTTTTCCTCTGTGACAGTATCTATCATTTCGCGCCTTGCAAAAAATCCAATTTCAACTATTGAGATACCAATAGCATATGTTTATCAAAGAATCACTAAAGGAAGCGGATATGTAGCTGGCTATTCATCCAGTAATACTTTTAATGAAAATTTATATAGAAAACCTGTTGGCGTGGGGATTTTTATAGCCGTTATACTCTTGTTTGTCTTTGCCTTAGTTCACTTGATTTTTAAATAAAGAAAGAGTAGCTGTTTTGGTGGCCTAAACGAATTTGCATTTAAGAGAAGGCTTATTTTGTAGAGAGTATCTTGGATTAGATATAGCGCTGATATTCTTTTGATTTTAGAACCTTATAAAGAAATTAGTTTAGAAAAGGAGACCCATTTATGGAAATAAAAAAGATGCTGTTTGTAACAGATTTTGAGGAATTATGGTTTGATTCTTTGCAATCATTGATGGTTCTTAGGGATGCGGGACTTGATCATATAGTTCTCCTCCACGTGATAGAAAGGAGCCTCGGCTATTATACAACAGAGGAAAAGAGTAAGCTCAGGGAGATAGCTGAAGTGCGTTTTATTGACTGGGCGCAAAGTATATATGAAGAAGGACTGGAATGCGGTTCTTATATAGTAGTAGGAAATACTGTTTCTAAGATCCAGGAAACAGAAAAAGAAGAAGATGCAGACCTGGTTGTGATCAGCAACCAAAAGAGAACTAAAATGGAGAAACTATATTTAGACTCCAAGACCTTAGAATTTCTGCGGAAAACCTCTAAGCCTACATTGGTATATAAGTATAAACAAAAATCCGGCAAGGTTAATGATAAACTGTTTGAGGTACCCCTTCTGGCAATGGACTGGTCACCTGCTGCTAACAGGGCGCTTGAATTTTTAGTTGATCTTAAGGGTCTCATTAAGAAGATACAGGTAGTTCATGTAGCAACTGAAAAAAGCATGGAAGGCTTAGGGAGCAGGGGACTGCAAAAAATGGAAAGAGAGAATAGAAAGAGATTGGATGAATTATGCAGCGCCCTTGAAGGTGAAGGAATAGACGCAGAATATCATTTTTTGGTTGGAGATTTAACTCTTATAGAAAAAGCAGCACAAGAGCGGAATGCTACTATTATTGTTTCAGGGACAAGCAAAAAGAGCGCTTGGCAGACGAGATGGCTGGGAAGCATTTCGCAACAGCTTGCAGAGGTGTCAGAGCTGCCTGTGCTATTGGTTCCTTAGAATGGCTATATCTATGTCCTTTCTTCAAAAAATAAATTCCAATTGGATTTTTCACAGCTTAAGGGCCAAGATAATTTTAGGGGTTAGCCTGATCCTTGTTTTAACAATAGGCGCCTCTACATATATAAGTGCTGTGACGCAAACTCGATTTCATCTGAAGAAACAAGAAGAAAGAGCATTCGATATTAGTGACGTTGTTTTAAAGGGTATAGAATACCCTATGCTCGATGGAGAAATGGATGATGTCCAGGCCATTTTACAAAGGTTATGGGGGCTCGAAGGTCTTGAGGAAGTGAATCTCTGTGACTTAAATGGCAAGATCAAATATAGCGGAAATACCGAAAACATAGGCAAGATTTGCCTAACCAAGATTACAAGGAAGGCCCTTGACAACAAAAAATTACTGAAGGGACTGGAGGCCCACAAAGGGAAGAAGTTATTGTTTCATGCCATCCCTATTTACAATGAGGCTACCTGTTTTAGTTGTCACGGAAGAGAAAAAGATATATTGGGCGTATTGACCGTTGGAATTGACTGGGGTCCAATTGAAAAAAAGATAGGAGAGCTAAGAAATCGTGAGATTATTTTGGCATTGATCTCTTTTATAGTAGTTGGCTTTTTTCTAATTAGATGGCTATCAAAATATGTTACCTATCCCATCTCGAGAATTACTGGATTTGCCAACGAAGTTAGCCTTGGGAAATTTGACGCCAGATTAGACCTTGGCAAGAAAACAAAATCCTGGGGGACAGATAAGCTTTATGCAGGAGATGAGATCGCCCAGTTGAGTGATTCTTTGATTCGAATGTTAAAAAGCATGACCAAGATGTACCAAAAAATCTCCTCATTTAATAAGGATCTTGAATTGCAGGTAGCAAAGAGAACAGAGGAGTTGGAGAATAAGAGCGCTGAACTTGAACATGCAAACATAGAGCTTAAGAAACTTGACGAACTTAGATCCGCCTTCCTGGCAAATATGTCTCACGAACTGCGGACCCCCTTGAACTCCATAATCGGATATACGGACCTATTGTTAGACGGTGTAGATGGTGGGATTAATAAGGAGCAAGATAAGAGCCTGACAAAGGTACACAATAATGCTAAAAATCTTCTTAAACTTATTAATCATATACTGGATATGTCCAGGATTGAATCTGGGAAGATGGAAATAAACTTGGATGAAGTCGATTTGCAGGATGTTACTGAAAGGGTTGTATCAAGCCTTAGACCGTTGATAAATAAAAAAGACCTAACTGTAAAGATGAAGTTTGACGACGACTTACCTGCTGTATATGCAGATCCGGATATGGTCAGGCAGATAATATCAAATTTACTTGATAATGCCGTCAAGTTTACCTCTGAAGGATATATAACCTTAAGCGCCAGCCCATCTGGAGCAGACATTGAAAAAAACCATTATCCCAAATTTATTGAGGTTAGTATTTCTGATACCGGCACTGGAATAAAGGAAGGGGACTTTGTAGAACTTTTTAATATGTTCAGACCACTTGATCTATCTGCAACCCGTCCCCACGGGGGAGTCGGCTTGGGCCTAAGTATATGTAAGAGACTTACTGAAATGCAGAATGGTGCTATCTGGGTTGAAAGCAAATATGGAGAAGGGAGTAAATTTTCCTTCACTTTGCCTGTCTATCAGACACTACATAGATGAGAGAATATATGGATACTAAAGTAGTCGAAAAAATAACAGCACCTAAGATTCTTATTGTAGAGGATAACCAGGATAATCGTGAGCTGATTGTTAAAGCATTAAGAATAAATGGCTATAAGCTTATTGAGGCAGTAGATGGGGAAGAGGCCATAGAAAAAGCAAAGAGTGA
>JAYEMW010000110.1:0-4480 GCA_034718555.1 Thermodesulfobacteriota bacterium | reverse complement strand
GGCGCGCAGACAAATCTTACAAATTTCTATTTTCCAATTTCAAGTTTCAAGCCGTGAGCGGCTGCGGAAACTTATAGTTTCCCCATAAGTTAAAATTTTTGATGGTCTTCGTATTTTATAATTTTATCCCTTCCCTGCAAGAAACCTTATCATTTTTAACACTTTACTTTTTACAAAACCATCTGGTATAAAGTCTAACAAATTTAACATTTCACCTAATGGTTTATATTTAAAATGAATTCATATCATCTTTCTTATCTTGAACAACTCGAGTCGGAATCCATACATATAATTCGCGAGGTGGCAGCAGAATTTAAAAATCCAGTCATGCTATACTCTGTCGGGAAAGACTCAAGCGTTATGGTAAGGCTTGCGCAAAAGGCCTTTTATCCTGGTAAATTTCCATTTTCCCTTATGCACATTGACACAGGATACAAATTCCCGGAGATGTATGCATTCCGAGATAAATTCTGCAGGGAAATTGGCGCAAGGCTGATTATAGAACGAAATGAGGAATGGATAGAAAAGGGTTGCCATCCCCTTACACTGGGAACAGATATGTGCTGTGGATACCTTAAGACCCAGGCCTTGCTAAACGCCATCAAGAAACATAATTTTGACGCTGCATTCGGAGGCGCCAGGAGAGAGGAGGAAAAATCCCGCGCCAAGGAGCGTGTGTTTTCCATAAGAGATTCCTTTGGCCAGTGGGACCCAAAAGATCAGCGCCCGGAACTATGGGACCTGTATAATGCCAGGCTCAATAAAGGAGATTCCGTTCGTGTCTTTCCGTTGAGCAACTGGACAGAGGTGGATATATGGCAGTATATAAAAAAAGAAAACATACCGATTGTACCAATATATTTCGCCCAAATGCGTAAGGTAAAAAAACGCAATGGCATGCTTATCCCCCTTTCCTCCTATTCTACCGTTGATAACAGGGCAAAAACCACCTTTGATAAGGAAGAAACAGAAAACGTCATGTGCCGATTTCGAAGCCTTGGCTGCATTCCATGTACCGGCGCCATAGAGTCAGATGCAAAAACACTCGATGATATTATCATTGAGGTAATAAACACAAAAAAATCAGAAAGAGAAAACCGCGTAATAGACCTTGGGAGTGATTCGGCAATGGAAGATAAAAAAAAGGAGGGATACTTCTAATGGCAATAAATGAAAAGCCCCTTCTTAGGCTCGCCACTACAGGCAGCGTCGATGATGGAAAGTCTACCCTTATAGGCAGGCTGCTGTATGAGACAAATTCAATTTTTCAGGACCAGTATGCGGCTGTTGAAAAAACATCAAGGCGAAAGGGGTATGACGATGTAGATCTTGCCCTCCTGCTTGATGGACTTTCAGCTGAAAGAGAGCAGGGAATTACCATTGATGTTGCCTACCGTTACTTTGAGTCCCCTAAGCGGAAGTTTATCATAGCTGATACGCCCGGCCATGTTCAATATACCCGCAATACCATTACAGGGGCCTCACATGCAGAGCTTTCCATTATCCTTATTGATGCCAGAAACGGAATCCTGACACAATCAAAACGGCACGGCATAATTGTATCACTCCTGCAAATTCCTCACCTTATTGTTACCATCAATAAAATGGACCTCGTAGACTACTCGGAAAAAGTATATAAAGATATAGTGGAATCATACCAGGCATTCTCTGAAAAACTGGATATCCATGACATAGTTTTTATACCAGTCTCTGCGCTCAAGGGTGATAATGTTGTAAACAAAAGCGATAAAATGCCCTGGTATAATGGCGGCACCTTGCTCCACTACCTGGAGACCATTCATGTTACCGCCGATAAAAACCTTATAGATTTTCGCTTTCCCGTGCAGCATGTCCTGCGTCCTAATCTTGACTTCAGGGGATTTGCAGGCAAAATAGTTTCAGGCACAATCAGCCCTGAAGAAGAAATCATAGTCCTGCCTTCTGGAAAATCTTCTACCGTTAAATCTATTGTTACATACGATGGTGAAATATCAGAGGCCTTTGCGCCCCAGTCCGTTGTGCTTACAATCAAGGATGAAATAGATATCAGCCGAGGGGATATGATTGTACGAAAAAACAACCTTCCCCAGGTGAGCGATCATTTTGAGGCCATTATCTGCTGGATGAATGAACAGTCCATGTCCATGAATACAAGGTATATACTGAAACATACCACAAAAACCGTCAGGGCATCTATCCTGAATATATTATACAAAATAGATGTTAACACCCTTCACAGAGACAAGGCCGGCGCCCTTTCTCTAAATGAAATCGGCAGGGTAGAGATAGGTACATCCTCCGCCATATTCTTTGACCCCTATAAGATAAACCATGGCACGGGAAGTTTCATCCTAATAGACCCCCATTCTAATAATACCGTTGCTGCAGGTATGATAAGGGGAGTTACTCGGACAGTAGATGATATTATAGGGGAAAAAGAGGCTAAAGGGGCAATCCAGAAAAAGTCCCCCCATACTGTATGGACCGGATGGAATATATCCCGCAGAACAAGAGAGCAACGCAACAACCATAAGGCGGCAGTACTTTGGCTAACAGGTTATTCAGGATCAGGGAAATCAACAATAGCCAAAAACCTTGAGAAAACCCTGTTTAACTCTAATTGTCATACAATGCTCCTTGACGGCGACAACATAAGGCATGGCCTGAACAGGGATTTAGGATTTTCCGATAAAGATAGATCGGAGAATATACGAAGGGTTGGAGAAACGGCAAGGCTCTTTTTTGAGGCCGGGCATATAGTCATCTGCGCATTCATATCGCCCTTTGAACGTGACAGGGCATCTGTAAGGTCGTTATTACCCATAGAAAGATTTCTTGAAATCTATGTTAAATGCAACATTGAGGTATGTAAAAGGCGTGACCCCAATGGACTGTACAAAAAGGTGGAAACAGGAAAAATCAAGGAATTTACCGGCATATCTTCTCCCTACGAAGAACCTGAAAGACCTGAGCTAATGGTTGAAACAGACCTCCATTCCCCTGAAGATATCGTTGACACCATTGTGGATTTGCTCAAAGAAAAAAGGATAATAAAAGATTTGAGCCTGAATGATGAAGATTTAAACTAAAATCGTAACATCTCATTAAGGCAGGGCATTCCTGTAGCTTCCCCCTTTGAAAAGGGGGATTGAGGGGGATTTTTTCTAAATCTGCCGGACTTATTGAGATATTACCTAAAATCGAGGTAACAGTTGGTAATTACAGTAGAATTATTTCTTATATTATTTTTATTGGCCTTTACCTGTGAATTTATTGATGCATCAATAGGCATGGGCTACGGCACAATCCTTGCGCCACTTTTGATTATAATTGGCTTTTCTCCTGTAGATGCAGTGCCTGCAATACTCCTATCTCAGGCTTTTGGTGGTTTTACAGCCTCATTTTTTCATCAGCAGTTTAACAATGTATCTTACAGGGGAAAATCAAAAGACCTTAAATCCGTATTTATAATAGTAGGCTTTGGTGTTATTGCCGCCATTATCGCCGTCTTTATAGCAATAAATATCCCAAAAACATATATAAAGACATATATAGGACTATTAGTGGTCTTTATGGGCGCTGTTCTTCTGCTCAATAAAACATTTACCTTTTCATGGCAGAAAATGATGGCAATAGGTATATTTAGCGCCTTTAACAAGGCATTATCCGGCGGCGGTTTTGGACCTGTGGTAACAGGAGGGCAAATTCTATCCGGATCAAGGCCGGGACAGGCCGTTGGCGTTACAACCCTGTCTGAGGGGCCTATCTGCATAGTGTCCTTTTTTTTATATATCATCATGAGGGTCATCAAAGAGTTAGAGGGCCCAATACTTGAAATGCCGGTTTCAAAGTTTTTCTCCTTGATATTTTCAACCCAGCTATTCCAATGGGAGCTGCTTATTGCCCTACTTCTTGGCTCAATAATTGTTGCCCCCTTTGCAGCATTTACAACAAAGCTCACAGGTGAAAAACTGCACAAAATAGTCGGCATACTTATGTTGATATTAGGCACCCTTGCGCTTGGAAGGATATATCTGTTTTAAACCTGTGTGTATCTATATAAATCAGCGGGTCACGTAGCCATGGTATGCGGATAAACGCGGACTTCGTACGCAGATAAAAAAATATTTCATAGGCAGGGCGTAGGGCCTTATGGACTGAAGGCTGCGGTAAAACAATATTTATGTCTGCGTCTGTTGTCTGCGTATGTCTGCGGCAAAAAATGTTTAAAAATATGTATTCTCTGCGTACTTGCGGTAAAAAACTCTGCGGTGAAAAATCTTTTCCTTTCACAAAAAAACCTATTGACAAAACTATTTCATTATATTATGAGTAGTCTAATTACTCATAAAGAATACACTAATGGATAATCTATTTACAGGACTTATAGGATCAAAAACAAGGGTTAAGCTCTTAACCCGCTTTTTCTTTAACCCTGATACCAAATCATACTTAAGAGAGCTCGCAAAAGAGTTTAATG
>JAYEMW010000109.1:0-4488 GCA_034718555.1 Thermodesulfobacteriota bacterium | reverse complement strand
CCAAATTTAGCAATAGATCCCCTTAATATATCAAGATTAAAGTCAAAACTCATACAGAAAGGTCCGTCGGGCCTCAGATCTATATCTGAGATGTTTACTATTAAATTAACGGTTTTTATTTGGTTTTCTTGCATAAAAATTACCTTAAAAAAATTTAATTTAAAATTTATGGGATATGCTTTTTTGGTATACAAATACAAAGACACCAAAAATTACTCCTATACCTACCCTTACTATATCATTACTAAAACAGAGCAATGCCCCTGCAACTAACACAATCCGCATAACTGTCCCAAGATTTTTCACTAAATAGCCCATAGTTCCTGCAGCAATCATATAGACACCTACTGTTGCAGTTATAACGGACCAGATTATTTTTGATATTGATCCATGCAACAGCAAGGAGGTGTTTAGAATAAACATAAAGGGCAGGATGTACTTTACAATAGCAAGCCGTACAGCTACCCAGGCAGTTTTTAGCCAGTCTGCATCTGCAATGCCCGCCGCTACATATACCCCAGGGCAAACAGGTGGAGTAAGAACTGATAGAATTGCAAAATAGAGGACAAACATATGGGACGCAAGAGGTTCAAACCCCATTTGTATAAGTGATGGCGCAACAACAGCCGCACCCAGAAGATATGCCGCTGGAGTTGGAACTCCCATGCCCAGTATAAGCGCCACTATTGCAGCAAGCCCTAATGCGAGGTATCCATGACTACCGCTAAGGCCTATTATAATTTCAGAAACATTTACCCCAATGCCTGTTAATGTAATAAGGGAAACAATTATATTTGCACAAACCAGAAGAGGAACGACTTTTATAAGCGACCTGCCAACCTTATCCATGCCTGCTATTAGATTATAAAATCTTTTTTTTATTTCAGATAATTTAAAGGTGGAAAATATATAGAGAATTGAAAGAATGGCAATTGCCCAAAAAGCAGATGTTTCCGGTGTACGTCCCTGCACCAGCAATGTAATTAGAAGTATAACAGGTATTAGTAGCGGTATAGAGCGAGATGGCCTTAGTATTTCGCCAATGGGCTTGATATAATTTTCTGGAACTCTTCCAAGATTGCGCCTGGAGCTTTCAAATTGTACTGCAAAAAAAACGGATGTGAAAAATAAATAGGCAGGTATAATTGCGCATGCTGCTACTTCAATATAAGGTATTTCAAGAAGCTCCGCCATCAGAAAGGCTGCGGAGCCCATGAGTGGCGGAGTTATTTGCCCGCCTGCAGATGCCGTGGCTTCAACACCAGCGGAAAATTCACTGCCGTATTTCAGCTTCTTCATCAGGGGAATTGTAAAATTTCCTGTTGTGGCGGTATTTGCCACTGCAGAGCCTGAAAGCATTCCAAAAAATGCACTTACCACCACTGAAACCTTTGCAGCGCCACCAAAAAAATTTCCTGTGAGCCGGAGCGCTAAATCCATAAATGTATTGCCGGCGCCTGTAGAAAGCAGAAACCCGCCAAATATGATAAATATAGCAACAATTGTGGAAGATACCCCTGTTACAAATCCCCAGAGACCTTTATCACTTAGATACATAACTTGAATTATGTGTTTCATGCTAAAACCTCTATGGCCCCAATAAGAAAGATAGTCCCCTATTAATGGGATATCCGGGATGTATTGGCCAAAGAGTGCGTAAAGAAGAAAAAACAGAGTTAGGATTGGAAAGGTTATCCCTATGGTTCTTCGCCCTGCCTCCAATGCAAGAATAAGCGCCACTGTTCCAAGTAAAAGCTGTATATTTGTTGATTCAGCTGCATGCTCCATTATCCAGTTATAGTTAAAAAGGATATAACCACACGAGATAATAGTCATTATAATAAAGGTAATGTCTATACCAAGCAATACTGAATGCCACGAACCATCTCCTTTTTTTCTTGAAGATCTCATAAGAAAAAAAGTAAGGACTAATGCAAAGCCGACATGCACCGCCCTTTGCTCTAAATTAGGAAGCGGCCCGGCAAAGCCGGTATAGATATGAAACAAGACAAACGTTACAGCAACCACGCTAAGAACAATTTTCCAAATTCCATTAAAGCCTTGCTGACCTAATGTTTTTTCTATTTTTTCTTCACTGTATTTATCTACTGTGCCTGGATTTTTTTCAGGAGACATATTTTACTCCATAGATTCTTTTAAGAATGAAAAATTAAGGATAGTTATAACCTTACGGGGGTATAGGTCTTTAATAAAAAAACACAGCAAAGGAGCAAACCCACTGATGAGTCTTCCCTTTGCTGTGTTTTTTGATGTGACTATTTTGCCTCTGGGGGTATTGCTATTGCCGGTATATTCTTTGCCCCGAGCTCACGGTATGCCTTAAGAGCACCTTTATGAAGGGGGATGAGTGTCAAGTCTGCAGGGTCCTGAATCAAATCCAGCTCTTTAAAAGCCGGCCATGCAGCAAGCTGGAATTCTTTGCCTTTTATTATCGCATTTACTAACTTATAGACAATATCATTTTTGAGGTTTTTGCTGCCCATTACTCCTATGGGTCTGCCCCACATGGTATATGCCGGCCGGTTGGGCATGGCTTTTATCCCTCCGGCAGGCACTGTGATAAATGAGATATATGGAACTGCATCTAAAATTTTCTTGACATGCTCATTTGTCATTGGAATTAGCCGTACTTTCGTAAGTGTCATAATATCTAATGTAGATGCATCAATCTGGGTTCCGATTCCGGTCTTCACATAGCCTACAATTCTGTTGTCTTTTATTGCCTTAACAGCGTCAGATGTTGCACCTATATGGTAATCCGGTTTTATCCCCAGAATCTTAAATATCTGTTTTGTAGTAGCCTCTGAAGCGGAGCCCCTGATTCCAGGATTGAACTTTTTACCATTAAGATCTTCAAGTTTTTTCACACCACTATCTTCTCTGACTACAATAAAATCTATACCTACTGCATAAAGCCATAGCAATCTGACATCCGGTAAAGGATTATTCTTCCATCTTGACAGACCCTGCCATGCTTCATACATGGTTTTCATTGAGCAAATGCCCATATCAATTTCTCCGGATTTAACCCTCTTGAGGTTATCTACACTTGCCCCTGTCTCCGCTACATTTACCTTGACATCTGGGACGTATTTATTTATCGCTTTTGCAGCTCCAACCACATAAGCATAATGGCTTGATGCCGCTGCACTGGATCCGAAGAACAGATACGTCTTCTTGGCCTCGGATATATTGGGCAATGTCAGAATCAACAATGCGATAAACACAAAAAAGAATCCTCCATATTTTTTCATTTACTTTCCTCCTTAAATTAACAGTGTTTGCAGGTGATTATTTTAAAACTCCATTTTTGTTTAAAACAAAATAAGGTCATAGATAATGACAGATATTTACCGTAGCGATTCTCTTACTTCTATTTGCAGCTTCTTAGGCTTGATCTTTCTCCAAGTATTCACTTTGAATGTATAATTTTTCCCTGCAGGAACCACATTTGGCTGGCCTTTTTTTCCTGATGCAGTATATTGTGTTACTTGATCATCAGCCTGGAGTGCCAGATAGAATGGCCTGTCCTTGCCGGACATATTTTTTATGGTTACATACACATAATAATTTCCTTTTTTATCCGGTTTACACTCAACTTTCTCTATTTTTGCACTATCCACACTTTTCTTTTTGATTCCCATCGAAACACCGCTGCAGGATACTATTAAAAAAAATAGTATCAAAGGAAACACAATAGATCTTTTCATTTTATCCTCCTTGAAATAAGTTTAAGGTTAGTTTTATTAAATCATTTTTTATAATTGCCTTCTTACCAGACTATTAATTGACGGAGAAATTTATTCAGAATTTCATACCCTTTTTCATTCACAAGCACCATATCACCAATAACTCCCGCTGCCACATTTGGAATAAAAAGGTTAGGATGAAGCTCAAAAAGCATTCCCTCTTTAATTTTAATCGATGATTTATTTTGCTCCTGCCTCTCTATATCTTCAGTTCTTAATAAATACGGATTTGGAAAGGCATCTGACAAAATTGGGTCATTATAGTCGAGGCCTAAGCTATGACCTGTTTTTAGCCAATACCAGTCAAGGTCTCTTACGTTGGGATAATACTTTCTTAATACACTATCAGATGCCATCCAAACTTCATTTAATTCCATTCCTGGTTTCATGCAGACTAAGGCTGCTTCCTCCATCTCCAGAACAATATCAAATGCCCTTATTTGGGCTTTGGTGGGTTCTCCAATAGTACCTATCCTTATAGCATGCCCCCAATGACCTTCAAACATAACGAAAAGTGCTATCAGTATTTGATCTCCCTTCTGCGGAACCCGGCTGCATTCCTCTCTTGCATATCGAGGCCGATCTATGACTGGCGCAACACTCAAAAAAGTTGAAGCATGTTCACATCCCTCATACTTTGCAGTATATTCCAAATCAGCCTGAAGTTGATACGCTTTCTTTCCTTTTCGGATTTCCCTGGTAAGAGTTTCAAACATTG
>JAYEMW010000108.1:0-22144 GCA_034718555.1 Thermodesulfobacteriota bacterium | reverse complement strand
ATATGTTCTATTAGATAATCTTGACATTTTATTTCTCGTTAAAGGGCCATATTTCGTCTTAATGTTCTCTTTTGGATTATTTGAAACATGCATATCAAAAGGAAAAGCCCGCCGCCTATAGCATCTGTCTGCCAACCTGGTTTAACTAACATTATGGACGCAACCCCTAATATGACCCTCTCAATAACCGTTGCTTTTTTAAAAAAATATCCTTCCGCAGCCCCACCCAATGCAACAATTCCAAGCATGGCAGTGACGGCGATATACATAGTGTTCAGAAAAGTTTGAAGAGAGGCAAATGAAGATAATGAAAGCAACAATTCAGGAGAATAGAC
Source organism: Thermodesulfobacteriota bacterium (assembly GCA_034718555.1). Lineage (GTDB taxonomy): Bacteria > Desulfobacterota > DSM-4660 > Desulfatiglandales > B25-G16 > M55B121. Next base: position 21,809 of record JAYEMW010000108.1, on the reverse strand, counting down.
AAACAGAAATGGGCCGACAAACCCGGCCAGGGCCAGTTTTGTGGCTGTAAAACCAGTACGAAATGGATTGGAACCGGCAATGCCGGCACCGGCATAAGCAGCCATACCAACCGGTGGGGTCAGGTCAGCAATCACTCCGAAATAAAGCACAAACATGTGAGAGGCCAGAAGGGGTATGTTAAATTGCAAAAGCGCCGGTGCAGCTATAGTTGCTAAGACAATATAAGTAGCGGTGGTTGGAAGACCTGAGCCCAGAATAGTGCAGGCAACCATTGTTAAAAACAATGTAAAGAACAACTCTAACTGAAAGCTGCTTATAGTCATAAAGGGAAGATGGGTTACAATCTCAGTTAATTGCTTGGCAAGTGTGACCGCCATGTTGGCAAAGGTCATACCAAATCCTGTAAGGCCTGCAGTGCCTACTATAAACCCAATGGCTGCACATGCAGCCCCTATGGCAAGAGCAGCTTTCGCACCCAGAACCAATGCTTCCCATAGCTCTGCATAGCTCAAACGGACCTTTGGTTTGAAGTAGCCCACAATAAGAGAAATCAAACAAATGGACCATTCAGGATTTAAAACATTGAAGTAATCTCCTATAATTGCGTGAATCACGGCATAGATAGTCAGCAGGGCAGTAGGCAAAATCATACCTGCAATAGCAATGCTGGAAAGGATTCCCCAAAAGGCCGCCTTAAAAGGGGTATACCCCTGGATGAGCAGGAAAACAATAAATATAATAGGTAGAAGAAGGTGCCATCGTTCCTTGAGTATGCGTATTGCCTCTGGTATTCTTCCTCCCTCTATCCCCTTCATGTTTTGTTTTTTGGCCTCCAAATGCACCATTACACCTACACCGAGGTAATATAACAGCGCTGGAATAACAGCGGCCAGGGCTATTTGAATATAGGGCACCCCAATGAATTCCGACATAATGAAGGCTGCCGCTCCCATGATAGGCGGCATAATTTGACCACCGGTGGATGCAGACGATTCAACAGCGGCTGCAAAGGGTGGACTGTAACCAATCCTTTTCATCATCGGAATCGTAAAGGAGCCTGTTGTCACAGTATTTGCGATAGAACTTCCATTGATAGAGCCCATAAAACCGCTTGCAAGCACCGCGACTTTGGCAGGACCACCTGCAGTGTGCCCGGCTAATGCCATGGCAATATCTATAAAGAACTGTCCCAGCCCTGTCTTGGCAATGATGGTTCCAAAAAGCACGAAGTGAAATACAAAGGTGGCGACCACACCGAGGGGCACGCCAAAGATACCCTCCATCTTCATGTACATATGCTCGACAATCCGTCCCACATCATAGCCCCTATGGGCCAGAAATCCTGGCATAGAAGGGCCGAAATGACAATATACCAGGAAAGCAAAGCCCAAAAGCGGTAAATCCGGACCTATAGCGCGCCTCCCGGCCTCCATTACTATCAGAATCGCAAAATAGCCTACAATTAAGTCTCTATCCAGAGGGATGCCAATACGATAGACATACTGATCATAAGTGAAGAGTATATAAATACCGATAAAGGCGCCGGCCATGGCCATCAATACATCTAACCAATCGATAGTCTTGCGGAGATCATCTTTTCTTAAAGCAGGTATAAAGGTTACCAAAGCAAAGATAAACGACTCCGCTGCCATCCAGTGATAGATGGGTTCATCATATTTGAAAAAAATATAAATCCCCATTATGGCATAAAGCACAGAAAAGGAGAGAATATCTATGGGAATATTGCCGATTTTTCTTCCTTTCCCTTTTTTTCTGGCCGGAAACAACAAAAAGATTAGAGTCATTACAAGTGTCAGGTGGACTGCCCGGTGTTTCATGGCAAGCAAAACCCCAAAACCCGCTGTGTAGATATGGAATAGGGATAACGATACAGCAATAATTCCAACGATTATAGCTGATTTCCCAGCCAGTTCCCGAAAACTGAATTCAGGATCAAATTTACCTATCTGTTTTTGAATTTGCTCGTCACTAAGTGTGTTTTTTTGCATGATGATATATACCGGTAAAGAAAAAGGGGCTCTCTCCGGAATTGATATAAGCCCCTTATGGTTTTGATATAATTATGATTACTGAATTTCAGGGACTTTCAATCCCTTCTCTTTATAGTATTTGACAGCCCCTTTATGCAAGGGGATGGTAATGCCGCTTAAGGCATTTTTAAATGAAACAAACTTGCCGGCAGCATGCGCCTTTGATAGAAAGTCAATATTTTCAAAGATTGCCTTGCTGATATTATATGCCAGTTCTTCCGATATATTACTTGTAGTACATAACATGCACATTATGGCAACTGCATCCACATCCTTGTTTACACCTTTATAGGAACCGGCAGGAATTACCGTTCTTGCATACCAGGGTTTCCCTTTCTGCATCTTGGCCAGAACATCATCTCCAAGGGTTACTAATTTGATTGCCTTCATTGATGCCAGGTCCTGAATTCCGGGAACCGGCACACGAGAGGTCATAAAAAAGGCATCAAGCTGACCATCCTTCATGTGGGCTACAGTCTCGGGAATACCTATATGCTCGGTTTTGGAAAAATCTTTATACGTCATACCTGCGGCTGCAACAACGTCTCTGGCGCTAACTTCAACCCCACTGCCAAGATCACCGACACAAACCCTTTTGCCCTTAAGATCCTGCACACTGTTGATGCCTGAACTGGCCATAGCTACAATGTGGATCACCTCGGGATAAAGATTGGCTATAGCCCTAATCTTTTTGTAGGGCTTGCCTTTATAGGCCTTGTGAATAACACCGTTATAGGCCATGTATGCCACATCGTTTTGAGCTAGGGCCAACTCAGTTTGACCTCTCATCATCAGGTTGATGTTATCCACAGATCCGCCTGTAGACTGGGCGGCTGCACTGACCGCCAGATCAGTATCCTTAAGCTGCTTGGTAATTAAAGAACAGACAATCCCGCCAAACGGGTAATATGTCCCGGCAATTCCGCCGGTGCCCATTGTAAGGAAAACCTTGGCCTTACCGGCATAAGCAGATGTACCAATTCCAGCAAAAACAAATGTTAGGGCTATAAGTAACGCAACAGATTTTTTCATGACAATACCTCCTTAAATATATGTTAATGGTTATTAATCCGCACAGGGAGATGAATAAAAGAGCGCTGATTTTCACTCGCTTATCAGCTTATCCATGCCGAGGATATCAAAAAGCAACTCGCCGGCTGCAATACGCTCTCTTAAGTACTCCTCCCTTTCGTGATTGGCCTTGGCTAAATTATAGATTGTATCGAATTTTTCCGGACTTACCACCACCACACCGTCCGCATCCCCAGCAATAATGTCACCGGGATGAACCGTAACTCCGCCACAGCATATCCGGCAACTGACATCTCCGTTTGTAACCTTGGAAGTTTTAGCAGGAATGGAGGAGGGGGCAAAAAGCGGAAAACCCAATTCAGCTATAATCGCCTTATCCCTTATACCGCCATCAGTAACTACACCGGAAATTCCCTTTTTAAGGGCCATAAGCGTCATCAATTCGCCCCAATAGGCTCCTTCTGTATCGCCATTGGTGGAGATAACCAAAATACATCCCTTTGGCGCATGCTTGATTGCGTAATGGGCCATTAGATTATCATGGGCAAAACATTGCACTGTATATGCGCTTGCAGCCACCCTCATGGTATCAACAACAGGCTTAATAGCACTGGACATACACCCAAAGCCTCCTATGGCGTCTGCGATTATGGCCGTAGGAAACTGCTCGAGTTTTTTTGCAATTTCCATAGAGATTTCCTTTTCTGATATTGTGTATATCAAATTATAGTAGCAAGCTTCATACCAAATTTGATATCTTTTGAGAAAAGGTGTTATATTCAGTGGTTTCAGATAGTTATTGATATGGAGGTTTTTAGGTGGATTAAAACGAAGGCCTGAGATGTTTCTCAAAACGAGAATTAATTATTCTGAACAGCTTACAAATTATATTTCTTTAGCTTGCGATAAAGGGTTGCACGACTGATTCCCAAAGAACCTGCTGCTCTTTCTTTGCCGTAAGTTGAATTTTCAAATTTATCAACCGCTTCCTTTATTAAGAGCTGTTCTTGATCATGCAAATCAAAAATTCTCGTTTTGAGAAACGTATTCTCATATTCAATGAGAAAAGGTGGGAGGCTCTGTAGGGATATCTCCTTTTCAGTTTCGAGATTTACAGCATGTTCAATGCTGTTTTTTAGTTCGCGGACATTGCCCGGCCATCGGTATTTTGATAAAATATTCATTGCAGCCGGAGAAATAGCATCAATCTGCTTGTGTAATATAGAATTGTGAATTTTACGGTAATGGTCTGCCAAAAGGGAAATATCCCCTTCACGCTCTCTTAACGGTGGTATGACAATAGGAATAACTGCAAGTCGATAATAAAGATCCTCCCTAAACCTGCCGTTTTCTACAAGTTCCAACAACTCCTTGTTGGTAGAGGAGATTATGCGGATGTCAATTTGTTTAGGTCTCTTGCCACCAATTCTCTCAATGGTCCTTTCCTGTAAAACTCGCAGAAGTTTTCCCTGAAGAGGCAGGGGCATATCTCCGATCTCATCTAAAAAGATAGTACCTCCGTTGGCCTGTTCAAATTTTCCAATTCTTCCCTTAGGACTGGCCCCTGTAAAGGCCCCTGCAGAATACCCAAAGAGCTCACTCTCGAGAAGATTTTCAGGAATTGAAATGCAGTTTACCACCACAAAAGGTCCATCTGAACGTTCACTGGCATTGTGAATAGCGCCGGCAAATAATTCTTTTCCAGTGCCACTCTCCCCTAAAAGCAATATGGTGGAATTTCCCCTTGAGACATGTTTAGCCTTTTCCTTGGCTGCAAGGATTGATTGGCTCCTGCCGATTATACTGTCAAATGTTGGAAGGATTTTTCCAATGGAAACCTTACCGATTAGTGTTTGGATATCGGCAATGTCCTTGAAGGTAATAACCGCGCCTTCAATATCTCCTTGCATCCTGATAGGGGTGATATTTGCAAGAATATTGGTTGCAGTGCCGTCTCCTCTCCGAAGAAGTGTCTCCCAATCATAAAAAGAGCTCCCGACCTTTAGGATTTCTTCATCAGGAAAGTTAGGAAACAGGTCAACGATATCATACCCTTTTATTTTCTTGCCTTTAATCCTTGTCTTTTGTTCCGCAGAAAAGTTCTGGAGTATAAGCTTGCTGTTTTTGTCTATCACGAGGATGCTTTCCTGAACCGAGGAAATAACACCTTCAAGGCGTGAGGACAGCAATAGAGTAAGGTTGAATTCTTCCCTTTCCGCTACTTTGCTGCTTAGTAGCTCAGACATTTTGTGGATAAAATTCAGTAAATTTTTTTGCCGTTTGATTAGGTGCTGCTTTTGCTTGTCTCCAAAGGCCACCAATCCTATGCCGCCTATATGTTTATCCTTAAGGGTTATAGGGGCGGCTATAAATGCGCTGTCTTCACAGTCGTTGTAATGATAACAGCCGCGACAATAAGGGTCAGCCCCGGGCTGTTCAATAACAAATGATTTTCCTGTTTGGATAGTTTTTGCAATAATGAAATGCTTTGGAAGACGTACACCGATCTCATTTCTAAATTTATGCGTACCTGCAATACGCTCTAATTGATCATCAACAATTGTAATCTCGGCATTGACTACTGAGGCAATCGCCTCTGCTGCCTGTTGTACAAATGGTCTGATTTCCGCAAGTTTTGACATATGGAAATTCTCAAGTGATTTTTTGGGTTCTCAATAATTTGGGGTAGATTGCATTATTTGACTAATTACTGGACTCAGGCTTTCGCCGGAATGACGGAAACTTACCCTCGATCGTAATTCCTACGGAGGCGGCAATCCAGAGCTATCACCGCAACTTATTGAGAGATTACTTTCATACCAGGAGGCTGTCCGAGAATGTCCTTTTTCCTCAACTCTTTGTCATGCTCAAAAAATTATCCTCGGAATATCAACCATATACCTGCGGTAATTTTTTTCGCATTCCTCGATTTGAGAAAAAATTACTATTCTCGGACAGCCTCCCAGTTAAATAAATGAAAAACTGGATTTAGCGGCGCAAGGGCAATTTCTATCTCTTTTTATTGATCGTCTAATACTCTTTCGGCGCATCCTAAATGCCTTCGATAGACTGAACATTCGTTGGTGAAAAATTGACATTTTCTCTCTGGTCTCTAATATTTTCTATCAAATTAATTATGGGTTCCTATCCAAAACCAAACATACACATTCCCATCCCGGAAATATGTAGCTCTATGACCCATGCCGACCGTTACCTCATATACCTTGAACTTGTTGTTTCTGGTTGAACCTACCTGCTTTGTTCTCAATAAGGGATGGGATTGGTTCTCAAGAAATAATTTATATTGCTTCCGGGAGTTTTCTTTAATATGTTCGGGCAAGGCGTTAAACAGCTTCTTAAAAGACTTTGTCCTTTTCGAATCCATATTTATAATATATCCATATCTTCAGTTTTTCCACCCCGATACTCTGTTATTGATTCAGATACGATATTTTTAAATTGATCGCTATTATAAAAATCATTATCGTTTTCAGAAACATATTCATTCTCAATTCCAATTTTTATATAACGAACAATCCCTAAAAGTTGATCAATTATGAAATCAGGAAGTCCCTTAATTTCCTTGATTAATACTTCTCTCTCATTCATTATAACCTCCATCATCAAGTCAATAGGGTTTTCACGCAAAGGCGTTCAAAAGATATTGGTGTCACTCATTAAGTGTAATGTGGGACGTTGCTACTTAAATGCATTTCTCCAAAATATCCCATATTCCCTCATAGTTGTCAATTAATCTTTTACCTTTTTCTGAGTAAATGGACGTTGGGACAATCCTTGAATTTGTTGAAATAATAGGTATTGCTAAGTTTGCTATTCGGATTTAGAATCTCGATTTTATCGGGAAACTTTTCTATCTGTAAACGCTTACGAGATATGTTTGCTTAGAGGTCAGGAAAATGTCAAAGATATTAATAATTCGCCCCAGCGCCCTTGGTGATACACTGTTATTGGGGCCGGCCCTTAGACAGTTAAGTGATTCTGAAGAAATTACATTGGCAGGAATAATGCCAGGGGTTGATTTTCTGAGGCCTTTCCTGAAAAATTGTATTGATTATGAAAGAGGGGGATGGCATACCATTTTTTCCGAAAGGCCCGATTGTGACAAAATCCCTACCGTGGAATCAGATATGGTTATATCATTTTTAAGTGATCCCCTTGGCGTCGCACAAAAAGCACTGCAAACTTGCTTTAAAAATACCCCGGTGTTCTCATTTCCACCCTTTCCCCATAAAAAAGAAAAAATACACACGGCCCTTTATTTGGCATTATGTCTAAAAAATTCAGGGCTGTCGGTTAATCCTGAAAAGGCCGTTGAGGGTGCAATGAAAAAACCCCTGTTTTGCAAACAAGGCATATCAAGGAATGCAAAAGCCTTTGTTATCCATCCCGGTTCCGGCAGCAAAAAGAAAAACTATCCACCTGATTTTTGGTTGAACCTGATAAATGGTCTAAAGCCGGCACTTTTAAATAATCTGACCATACTTTTAGGGCCTGCGGAATTGTCACGGCAAAAAGACCTAATCAAGAAATTATCGGCTGAAGGGCTAAACATTGTTAAATCCCCGGACAAAGAAGGGCTTTTGTCGATATTCAGAAAGGCCTCTCTCTACATTGGACATGACAGTGGCATAACGCACCTTGCAGCAATGACCGGAGTGCATACAATAGCCCTCTTTAAAAATAGCTGCGACAGACAGTGGTCTCCCATAGGTCCTTATGTCACCCTATTTAACAATGTGAGGTCTCCTGAGATCATATACAAAACAATTGAGGACCAGTTACTTAGTGCCTGAACTGTTTTCTTGTTCAGACACCAAGTAGTCACGAAAGTTTTTAACTTGACCAATTTAGCATTAAAATGGTAAAGAGAAATAAATAATTTGACACTCTAAATAGCTAACTTAAAGGATAGGAGCTGTTATGGATTTTTCGCTATCAATGGAACATGATATATTAAGAAATTCAGTGCGGGACTTTGCTGAGAATGAAATTAAACCAGTGGCAAGAGAACTGGATGAGAAAGAGGAATTTTCTTATGAAACCATGAAGGCAATGGCGGACCTTGGTCTCTTTGGTATGTTTGTAAGCGATAAATACGGGGGTCAGGGCATGGATTATGTATCATATATTATTGCCACTGAGGAAATTGCAAGAATTGACGGCTCCCATGCCGCCACTGTAGCGGCAGGAAATTCTCTCGGTATCGGTCCTCTTTATTATTATGGGAATGAAGAGCAAAAAATGAAATTCCTCCCAAAGGCATGTAGAGGAGAGAGTTTGTGGGCCTTTGGATTAACTGAACCCAATGCAGGATCGGATGCTGGGCACACTCAAACAACTGCCGTACTTGATGGGGATGAATGGGTAATAAATGGGAGTAAGATATTCATAACAAACGCATCCACTGATATTAGTGATGGAATTATTGCCCTTTGTAGGACAGGCACCAGGGAAAATGGCCAGCCGGAGCTTACATCAGTTATTGTTGAGAAGGGAACGCCAGGAATGGAAACCCGTGTTATGCACGGCAAGCTTATGTGGCGGGCATCTAACACGAGTGAAATTTATTTTGAAGACTGCCGTGTGCCAAAAGAAAACCTCCTCGGCCCGATAGGTAATGGTTTTCACCAGATGTTAGCAACACTTGACGGCGGCAGGCTGTCAATAGGCGCAATGGGCTTAGGAGGTGCACAAGGGGCCTATGATTTAGCCATAAAATATGCCAAGGAGAGGACACAATTCGGAAAACCCATTTCTTCTTTTCAGGTCAATGCCTTTAAATTAGCAGACATGGCCACGGAAATTGAATGCGCCAGACTTCTTCTCTATAAGGCCTGCTGGTTAAGAGATAACGAGAAGCCATTTGGAAAAATTGCAGCTATGGCCAAACTATATTGCTCTGAGGTTATGGGCAGGTGCGTAAACCATTCAGTCCAACTCCATGGTGGTTATGGATTAATGAAGGAATATGATATTGAAAGATTTTACAGAGACCACAAGCTCTTAGAGATTGGAGAAGGAACCAGCGAGGTTCAGCGAATAGTAATTTCCCGCTTAATCAACGCAGTTTAATCATATGTTTAAGAAAATCCTCGGTCAGGATATTGCTGGCTATGTTAAAACCCATAACAGGTTGATAGTATTAGCAATAATCCTGACCGCATTGTCATCTCTCCTTGTTATCGTGCCTGTATATCTCCTCCAGCCCTTTGTAGACGAGGGAATGAAAATAGCAAGCGATCCTGTTGAATGGAGGATTCCCTGGGTTACATTTCAGCCTCCACTTTCATTTAAAAAAACAGAATTAGTTCTTGTTAGTGATATATCTCCGAACCGCCTGCTAATTATTCTCACCGCTATAGCCTTTATCTCCGTTATCCTAAAATCGATCACTAGTTATTTCGGGGAACTGACCGCAGTAGCATTTTCAAATAGATCCATCAGGGAATTCAGGGTTGACCTGGCTCAAAAATTTATTTCCCTCCCTTTAGCATTCTACCATAAACGCAAAACCGGCGAACTAATTGCAAGGGCCACTGCAGACCTCACGGTTATGCAAGGCAATATAGGCAATGTTATCATAGGGATTATACGGCAACCCCTGACAGCAATTGTATTTCTTATCTATCTCTTTTTTATGAATTGGAGATTAACTTTAATCACCATTGTTGTAACACCTATTATCGTAGTCCTGGTGAGGACTTTTGGAAGAAAGATTAAAAAACATTCCGCCAGGGTACAAGACGCAACCGCAGAGGTAACATCAAGCTACCATGAGATCCTTTTATTGCTTAAGATAATTAAGGGATTCTGCATGGGCGGCTACGAATGCGAGAGATTCAGGATGCTTGCTGATAATCTATACAAAAAAGTTATGCACTGGAACAGATGGAGGCTTGGCACTGGACCTATGATGGATTCCACGCTGTTTTTAACCCTTCCCTTAATTTTAATGATAGGAAAGATTTATTTTCACCACACCCTCGGTGAGATTGTTGCAATGCTTTATGCTTATGCAGCGGCCTATAAGCCTATAAAAGAACTGGCCAGGATAAACAACAAGTTAAAAACACTTCAAGGGGCAACGAAAAGGCTTTTTGACATTATGCGTACTGTGCCTAACATACAGGACAGTCCGGAGGCAAAGCATATTTCGAAGTTCAAAGATATAATTGAGTTTTCTCATGTCAGTTTTGGCTATAAACCGGAAAAAATGATTTTAACTGATATATCCTTTAAGGTCCATGCAGGAGAAACAGTGGCCTTTGTAGGGCCAACAGGGGCAGGCAAAAGCACCCTCTTAGACCTTCTTCCCAGGTTCTACGATGTAAACAAAGGTTCCATAACCATAGATGGAATAGATATCAGAAATGCGACTATGGAGTCAGTCAGAGATCAAATTGCCATTGTGGGCCAGGAAAGTCTTCTGTTTCACGATACAGTTGCCAATAATATTAACTATAATAAAGGAAATCATAGCAGGGAGGATATTGAAAAAGCAGCAAGTGTCGCCCAGGCACACAGTTTCATTATGAACCTGCCGGATGGATATGAAACAATTGTTGGAGACAGGGGAACGCTCCTGTCCGGCGGACAGAGGCAGAGGATTGCCATAGCCAGGGCCATACTCAAAGACCCTGCCATTATGATTCTTGATGAACCTGCATCAGCCCTGGACCCGGAGAGCGAACTCCTTATACAGGAGGCATTGGAAAATCTTTTTAATAAAAAGACTATATTAATAATATCCCACCGCCTCAACACTATAAGCAAATCCCACAATATCTATGTGATAGATGAAGGCAGAATTGTGGAATCAGGAACTCACAATGAACTTATCAGGGCAAATGGAAAATATGAAAACCTATACGACATCCAATTCAGGGCATAGCCTGAACGAAAAAATAGTTCAGGCACGATTTTAGATTTTAGATTTTAGATTGCGGATTTTGGATTAAAAACAACGCAATTTCAAAGCATTGAACGTTTAAGGCCAAAACTTGAAAACTATATTTCGAGGTTTTCGTTCAGACACCACTTAAGGGGAAAAACTATGATAAATCAAGATATAGACCACCGTTTGCCTCTTTTACAAAATGCCGAAATCAAGGATAAAGTTGTATTGGTGAGGGTAGACCATAATGTTGTCAAAAATGGAAAAATCCTTGACCCATATCGTATTGACGCAACCCTTGGCACCTTGTATAACATCGCGGAAAAAGGGGGCAGGATTATACTTATGACTCACGTGGGCAGGCCGCGAGACAAGAAGACAGGAAAAATAACTGCAAACACGGATACATCCGTTAAGCCGGTTGTTGATTACCTGGAGAACAAATTGCGTACCGAGTTTGTAATCCCCGAATTTTTAGTTCACCCTGAATGGGGCATCAGGGAAATAAATACCTCTGTAAATCGGCATATCAAGAAATTAAGACATCATCAAATTGGTGGCATTTATCTTCCTAACACACGTTGGTTTGAAGGAGAAGAGGCATCAGATATTAAAAGAGAACAATTTGCCCTTCAACTTGCCGGTCTTGCAGATATATTTGTTAATGATGCCTTTGGTTCCTGGCAAAACCATGTATCTACATGCGGTGTAGCAAAATATCTTCCAGGTTTTGCAGGCCTTCTGATGCAAAAAGAGTTGAGTAATCTCAGACGTATACTTGAACCGGAGCGGCCACTTGTTGCCGTAATAGCAGGTTCAAAATTAGACACAAAGATAGGCACTCTTAAAGAAATTTACAAAAAGGTTGACCATTTGATTTTAGGCGGGGTTATTTACAATGCATTTTTAAGCGCTAAATATAACATAAAGGTGATGGGGGTCAGCGAAACTGAAATAAATGCCGCCAGGGAACTTGTCACGGAAGATAAAGAATCCAAAAAGATTATTGAGCCGACTTTTCTAATCGAATCAGAGACGAATAAAGGGCGTATCAAGGGTAAGTATAGAAAAATCAGTGTAAAGGATTTTAAAAGTGGGGATAGGTATGGTTATTTTTTGGATGTAGCCCCTGAATCATTCAAGACTCCGGAGCTAATCAAGGTTATTGACTCTGCAAAGACTGTATTTGTGAATGCGGTAATGGGATTTACGCCACATTTTTTTGAGGGGTCTAAACAATTATATATAACAATAGATAATAACCGTGAGGCCTATAAACTATACGGCGGGGGCGATACCCTCCAGGAGTTTAAAAATCTGAATACCGGCCTTTACCTTGAGGCCATGGATAATCCTCAGTATTATTTTTTTACAGGGGGAGGAGCTGTACTAAAGGTCATTGAAGAAGGTTCTCCATATGGGCTTGATCCTGTGAAAGCCCTCATGAAAGATTAAAGGATAGATCCAATCCGATCAGTGGTTTTTAAAAGTGGCTGCAAAATAAAACTATTTATAGTAAATTGCTACCTTAGGGCTCACTCAAAAATAACTTCACATTTCAGGCGCCGATACATCCCGCCTGACTGTGTTGTGAAAACTCGGAATATTCCTGATATTCCTGCGTTTCCACGTCTTGTCAGGCGAGCGCCTCAACACCTGAAATTGTGAACTTATTTTTTCGTGAACCCTTATCCAATAATCAATCAAGGAGGAATTATGCCTACAGCAGTAAAAATATCGAATGAGCTTTTTGAAAAAGCTAAGATCCAATCTAAAGTTTTCAAAAGGTCTATTGCTGGTCAAATTGAATACTGGGCTAAAATCGGACAAATTATTGAAGAAAATCCAGATTTGCCATTGCCTTTAATTCAGGATGTTCTGATTGGTAAAGAACAAATTAAGGCAGGTCAAGGAACTCCGTATGTATTTGGACAAGAATAGTGACTGATATCAAGGAAATCATCCAGTCTCCAATTTTTGCCAAACAGAAAAAGAAGCTCCACGAAAATCGACTCAAAGATCTTAACAATGCTGTAAAAATGATTTTCGAAAATCCTGACATTGGCGATATGAAAGGGGGAGATCTAAAAGGAATACGTATATACAAATTTAAATTCATTAATAACCAGATACTTCTTGCATATGAGGTAGACTTCAACACTCTTTATCTATACGCTTTTGGCTCCCACGAACATTTTTATCGAGATTTAAAAAAGTACATACATTGAATGTTAGCTTATAGTATGATTTTGATAATAATGGCTTAAATGGGTGTCAGGCTCGATTTGATAACTCTTCTGTTAGTTTGTAAGCATCCAATTCGTAAACTCGTTTCATCCCTGCCTGTGCGTGCCAGCACCTGTCTGCGCCTGCCTGTGCGATACGCAGACAGGTGCTGGCACGCACAGGCGCAGACAGGTCTCCCAAATTTCTATTTTCCAATTTCCCCGCTTGGCGGGATCTTCGACAAGTTTCAAGCCGTGAACGGCTACTTTTTTCCTAAAGCACTGCCAAGTACTTTTCAATCTCATACTGACTAACATGGGTCATGTATCTGTCCCACTCAATCCTTTTGTTTTCTAAGAACTTGTTAAAGATGTGATCCCCTAATGTTTCCTTGACGAGTTCGCTGGCCTCCACCTCCTGAAGGGCCTCAAATAGATTTCCCGGCAAAGATACAATACCAGCACGCCTTCTTGCATCTTCATTCATCTCATAGATGTCTTCCTCTATAGGGTCCGGCAGGACGTAGTTCTCCTCTATCCCCTTCAGGCCTGCGGCTATCATAACTGCAAATGCCAGATAGGGATTGCAGGCAGGATCAGGGGATCTAAACTCTATCCTGGTGGCCTCTTCCTTGCCTGGTTTATACATGGGCACCCTTACCATTGCAGAGCGATTTCTCCTGGCCCAGGAAATATAGACAGGAGCCTCATAACCAGGAACCAGCCTTTTATAAGAGTTTACCCACTGGTTGGTAACCGCTGCAATCTCTCTTGCATGGGTCAGGATGCCTGCAATGTAGGACTTGGCAAGCTCAGAGAGGTTGTACTGATCCTGAGGTTCATAGAAGGCATTATTGTCTCCCTTAAAAAGAGACTGATGGACATGCATGCCACTGCCGTTTTCTCCAAAGAGGGGCTTTGGCATAAATGTGGCGTAAAAACCGTTTTTTCTTGCTATCTCCTTTACAACTATCCTGTAAGTCATGGTCTTGTCTGCCATAGTCAGGGCCTCATCATATCTCAGATCTATCTCATGCTGGCTCGGGGCAACCTCATGGTGGCTGTACTCAACCCGGATGCCCATATCCTGAAGGGAAAAAATTATCTCTCTTCTTAGATCTCCACCCATATCCAATGGTCTGTTGTCAAAGTACCCTCCCTTGTCTATAATTTTTGGTGTAGTATTGTTTTCAAAGAAGAAAAACTCTAACTCCGGCCCCATAAATGCCTTATAGCCATTTTCTGATATTTTTTTGACCACTCTCTTGAGCACATATCTGGGGTCTCCTTCATAGTGGCTCCCGTCCGGCTTGAGGACATCACAGAACACCCTGGCTACAGGTCTTTCCTTTGGGCGCCATGGAAGCAGTTGAAATGTTTCCGGCTCAGGCATGGCAATCATGTCGCTTTCCTCAATCCTGGCAAAGCCTTCAATTGATGAGCCGTCAAATCCCATTCCCTCTTCCAATCCCTCCTCAAGTTCTGAAGGGGTTACTGAAAAGCTCTTCAGGATCCCTAAAACATCTGTAAACCAGAATTGCACAAAGCTTACATCCATTTCCCTGACTATCCTAATGACGTCTTTCTTTGTTTTGCAAAGCATGTGTTTTCTCCTTTGTTTATAATGATATTATTTGCACACTGTTAATTAGTCTAATATGTCGATTTCACGTACTTATTTTCCGACTCAACGATTCAACCACTTAACTATTTGACGATCTCTGAACTTATTTATAGTTGGTCTATTCTCACATCTTCCCTCGCCTCAAGATGGATACCAGCAGCCAGAATCCCATCACCCCAGCTACCAAAAAACCTGCCAGTCCTATGACAGGAATCCCATACCATTTGGGTGGAATGTCGGCAAGAACGATTAGCGAGGAACCAATCACCAGAGAGGCGAGAACAATGGAAAAGGCAATGCGGTTGCTGATTCGATCATGGGTCGTAAGCATCGATTCCAAGCCTCGATGCTCGAATTCTATTTTCGTCTTGCCCTGCCTGGCCTGTTTAAGGATCTCGCGCAGTTCTCGTGGGATTTCCTTTAGTAGGTTTATGATTTCAGCGCCAGTGCCGAATATATCTCCGGTAATCCGATGGAGATGAAAGCGCTCCCGCTGAATACGACGAATAGAAGGAGCTGCATATGTCGCCATTTCAAAATCAGGGTCGAGCTCGCTGCCCAGACTCTCCACCGTACTGAGCGCCTTCAGCATCAAAAACAGATCTGGTGGAATACGCAGACGATGCCTTGAGGCCACCTCAAGAAGTTGCCGGAGCAGTTTTCCAAGTTCCAGCTCCTTTAGGGGACGATAAAAATGAAGATCCATAAACTCACTCAGATCTTTTTCCAGTCTGCTTCTCTCCGGTGCATCTTCCCAGAGGGTAAGTTTTAGCAGGGCATCTGCGACCTTTCCTTCATCCCGGCTAACAATATTCATCACCAAATCAGCAAAGTTTTCCCGCGTCTGGCGGTCAATACGACCCATCATGCCAAAGTCCAGATAACAGATAACATTATCTGGCAAAATGTAAATATTCCCAGGATGCGGGTCCGCATGAAAAAATCCGTAGTCGAAAATCTGTTTCAGGATTAGATCAGCGCCACGGTGTGCGATTTCTTTTCTATCAAGAGATGCTGATTGTAGTCTATCAATTTCAGAGGACTTAATGCCATCCACATATTCCATGGTGAGAACTCGCGATGTTGTTGTTTCGCGATGCACTTTAGGCACGTATATGTTCTGATTATCCATGAACTGCATGGCAAAGCGCTCCATATGTGAGGCTTCAATGGTGTAGTCCAATTCCTTTTCCAGGGTGTGCGCAAATTCTTCCACAATCTTGGTGGGGCGCTGGAATTCCATTTCTTCCAGGTGACGCTCCATAAGTGAGGCTAAATGAAGCATTATCTCCAGATCAATTTCGATAGTTTTATGGATACCTGGACGCTGTACCTTGATTACTACTTCCTCGCCATTCATTAACATTGCCCTATGTACCTGGCCAATGGAGGCGGCGGCAAGAGGGGTTTCATCTAAGTTCTGAAAAATATTATCAAGAGGTTTTCCAAGTTCTGACTCTATTATTTTTTTCACCTCGGCATAGGGGAAAGGAGGCACATTGTCCTGAAGCCTTGAAAATTCTTGTATAAATTCTGCTGGAACAAGATCAGGACGGGTGGAAATTATCTGGCCCAGTTTGACAAATGTAGGTCCAAGTTCTTCCAGGACCATTCTAATCCTCTCCGACCTTGTGAGTTTTTCCACATGCTCCCGGCGTTTCCTTGATATCATCTGCAGACCGATTTCAAGATACTGCTCAATCTTCAGGGTATCCACAAGATCTCCAAATCCATATTTAAAAAGGATGGTAAGGATTTGGCGGTAGCGGTTAAGGTGACGATAAGTGCGGCCTATCACGCCAATTTTTTGGATAAACATATTTTTATCCTTTTTCGGGGGTAAAGGCTAAATGCCTACCCCGTTAACTTGTTAAGTCATTGATAAGACGGAAATCAAACGCTCAGTAAATAAACGATGTCTGGATACACAGTTTAGTCTCTTCATATCCTGCAACAATTGCCTCTTCGGCCCTATTGAATTCCAGGAATCTAATGTGGCCCAGGTGCGGTTGAATCAGCAGGTCGGGGCTGTCAGTTTTCAATCTTATGGCGGTAATCTGGGTCTCCATGATGCTGATAGAGCTCATTATTATCCCGAAGATATTAGGTGCAGGATCCCTGGACATCCATTGCCTTATGTGCGTTAACGCAGGGAGGTCAAGTGTCTCGAATCTTTTTTGCAAGGCTTCCAGCATTCTGCCCCCATTTGTGGAATAATGCGCAGTTTCTTTATCCTGAGGAAGCACGGGGGAATTTGATGTGGGGGATTTTATAATGCCTTTCTTCCCAACAACATCGTGATTGAGATCCACTGCAATAACCAGATCAGCTCCCATTGCCCTTACAGCACTCACCGGAACTGGATTGACCAGGCCTCCATCAACTAAAATCCTGTTGTTTCTTTTTGAAGGAGTAAATATGCCTGGTATAGATACGCTGGCCCTTACCGCCTCGATGATGTTTCCTTCTCGAATGGTTAGTTCATTTCCAGTGGCAAGATCGGTTGTTATCGCACAAAAAGGGAGGAGAAGGTCTTCAATATTTTTTTCTTTCACATGACTTCGGACGAATTCAGCGACCCTGTTCCCGTCAATCAGCCCGGATTTTGGGAAAACAACATCGAGAAAGTAGATTATCTTTTTCCAGTCGAATTGCAAGACAACGTCTTCCAAAGTTTCAATGTTTCCTGAGGCGTATACAGCTCCAACGACTGCGCCGATACTGGTTCCGGCAACATAATCGATCTGTATCCCTGCTTCAGTCAGAGCTTTAATTACCCCGATATGCGCCCACCCGCGTGCAGAGCCGCTGCCAAGGGCCAACCCTATCTTTCGCGGGAGGGTGGTTGTATTTTTGTGGATAATACCGGTCATTGAGATATGTCTATCTAACTATCTAATGTCTCTTTTTTTTCGAGACGGTCCAGCCTTTTTTCAAGCTTGCTAATGTCTTCTTTGCCAGCCAAATTCATCTTCCCAAGCACTTTTTCCACTATGCTTTCCACCTTTATTTCCAGATCTTTTCTGGCCTGCTCTGACTTCTTTAGCAGCTCATCAATTAGCTCTTTCCCTTCCTTCTCAGACATTTCACCCTTTTCTGTCAGCTCCTTGGCCAGTTCTTCAACCTTATCCTTGGTCATAGCAGCCAGGCCTGCACCTGTCAGTATTGTTTTTTTAATGAGATTAATCATGATTTTTCTCCTTTCTATGGGTTAATTCGATAACTTTACTGCATAATAATAATCATAGGCGAACTGATTTCAAGCTTTAGTTCCTTTAACAATAGTTCCTTTAACAATTGCCTTTACCTCTTCTCCGGACAGAACTTCCTTCTCTTCCAATCCGGCAGCCAGCGCATCCAAAATCGAACTGTTGTTGATTAATTTGAAAATTCGTTTTATTCATAAGCTCTTCTCATATTAAAAGCTGTGTTTGTATTTTCATACGCGATATTCAGAGTATCTGCAAGTGTAGTCCTTGTAAATTTTTTCGCAACCTCATAGCCTTATTCACAAAAGCGGTGAAAAAACACGGCAGATATCTTCAGAAAATTCTCGGATTTTGCTCTTTTTTTCTACCTCCTCTTTGCTCACATGCCGGGACTGCCTGAGCATGCCTTCTATCACCCGTGTAACCTGCCGTACATCGCCAGGAGTGTAAAGAAAGGACGCAATTTCGAAATTGAGCTGAAAACTACGTATATCCATATTGGCCGAACCTACTACAGCCATTTGCTGATCAATGGCAATCAACTTGGCATGCAGCATGTCTGGCTGATAAAAATAAAAGTGAACACCCGCTGCCGCAAGGTCAGGCAGAAATGAGCGGCCTGCCAGATCAACAAGAGGATGGTTAGACCGCTCAGGAATAATAAGACGTACATCACAGCCCATGCGAGCAGCCAGTTGCAGGGCCGCGGAGATCGGTTCATCGGGAACAAAGTATGGGGTAGTTACCCAGATGCTTTCCCGCGCCTGACTGAGCGCTGCCAGCACTCCGGAATAGAGGGGTCGCTCAGGGATATCGGGGCCATCTCCCACCACCTGAACCATACTGCCATTATCTCCATCCGGAGGCGGTACCGTAGAAAAGAGATCACGGTCAAACTCTTCACCCGTACAGTATGTCCAATCCTGCCAAAAAATAGTGCGCAAATGATCAGCACCATTCCCGGTGACTGTCATGCAAACGTCTTTCCATCTTTTTTTATATGAAGCCGGCCCCATGTATTCTTTGGCTAAATTCATGCCCCCTGCAAAGGCATGACAACCATCGACAACTGCCATTTTGCGATGATTGCGGAGATTGGCCGACCAGCGCCGGCGAAGAGGTAGCATAGGCATAAAAACGCCAACTTGTCCACCGGCATCCTTGAGCGGTCGGACAAATCTTCCCCGGGAAAGCAAACAGCCATAAGCATCCAGCAGCAGCCGTACCTTCACCCCTTGTTTCGCCTTCCGTGCCAGCAAATCAACAATCGTGTTTCCCACCTCATCACGGCCCAGGATAAAGGTGGTTATTTCAATAGATTCTCCGGCATTTTCCAGCAGGTTAACAAGGGTGGTATATGCTGCAGTGCCATCATCAATAATAAACACCTTGTTATTTGGGGTCGGAGGAAACGTGCCTGCGCGCGTCAAAAGCTGGACAATTTTACGGTTACCTGGCAATAAATCGCCATCGTCAGAATCCTGAGAGGAAGTCCCCATGTTACGTATGCCCCAATCCTTTTCCCTGATAATTCTTTTAATTCTTTTTCCGCCGATTAAAAAATAAAGCGGAACTCCTATAAACGGTATTAAGGCGATGGCGAGCAACCATGCGATAGTGGCTCCGGGATGATGACGCTCAAACAGGATACGTGGAATCAGTATGATAGCCAAAATGTAACCGATAATTTCAAAAAAATGGGCAAAAATCCATTGCGAAATAGTCATAGGTTATTGGAAACTCCTATCTCCATCTCGATACGCGGTGATAAAATTCGACCTGTGCGGTTAGCATTTAGCCATTAGTCCCGCCTGGGGCGGGATTCAATATCCTCTTTACCTCATTGATCTGTTGATTAAGTTCTCTAAAATCTCTCATTTTCACCCCTTTTTAATGCTAATGGCTAAATGCAAAGGTCGATAAAGCTTAGGTTTCTCTGCCCTCACCAATTACTTGAACCAACCCTTTATCTGGTAAAGAATAGCAGAGGTATTTAATTTATGGAATCGCAAGGCGCCGGAGAACTCCGTTGCAAGGTTTTCCAGTGCGGGAATAGATTCCTCATTAACAGTAATGATGGCCTGGGGTAGACAGATAATGGATAGAAAAGATTGGTCAGGGTTCACGAAACAATAAGTTCGCAATTTCAGGTGTTGAGGCGCCCGTCTGACAAGACGTGGAAACGCAGGAATATCAGTCATATTCCGAGTTTTCACAACGCAGTCAGACGGTATGTATCGGCGCCTGAAATGTGAAGTTATTTTTGAGTGAGCCCTTAGTGCTACCCCAGTCAAGCTGTGTTGATAATTTTTAGAAACGTTCAAGCTTTTTTCTTACAGGGGATTATAAAAACAGGAGAGGGGCTGTGCCGGAGCACCTTCTCGGCAACACTTCCAAAAAAGACATGTTCTATTCCTGTTTTACCGTGTGTACCCATAACAATAATATCTACATTTTCCTTTTTTGCAAATTTTAGTATCTCATTGTCTTCCCTTCCGGATTTGGTAACCGTTTTAAATTCAACCTCACCCTCTATCTTTTTTATATAGCGCTCCTTATAGTTGTCAGCTAAATCTTCTTCAATGTTTTTTTGTATATTTTCCAAGTCCTCTTTGCTTACAAAAGTTTCTGCATATGCCTGATGGGGATTATAAGGTATCACATGAAAAATATACAGCAGACCCTCATCTCTTTTGGCGATCCCAAAGGCAAATTCAAAGGCATAATCCGCATTTTCAGAAAAATCTGTACAAAAAAGAACCTTTTTGTATTTTGGATATTCCATCATTTTTTACTCCTCCTTATATTGTATGGTTAAAAGGTTACTATATTTCATCACTTTTCCTTAAATCAAGCTAACACCAGTTTCTTGTATTTGTTGAGATAACCAGCAACCAGCAACGAGTAACCAGCAACAAGTAACCAGCAACGAGTAACCAGCAACAAGTAACCAGCAACGAGTAACGAGCAACAAGTAACCAGCAACGAGCAACCAGCCTACCATCTTCCGCTACCAGAAAACCATTATAGCCCTTTTCTTGTCCCAATTGCAAGACCTCTTCACCCGGCATGTAACACAGTTTCAACAAAAGCACACCAGTGGTTATTCTTTTGCCTTAACGATGTCGGCAGCCCGGTTCAGTCAACTGGCTATATCCTGGCGAGCCTCTCTCGCCTTAAAAAGGTCAGTGCTGCAAATTCAGTGTATCATGGCCATAATTTATCTTGACATACTGCATTTGGCTTGCCCATAATGTATAAATATCTCATATTTTGCACTTTTCACAAACCTAAAAAATAGGAGGTAAATCTAATGGTCACACATTTGCATGCAGGATTCAAGGTAGAGGCCTACGAGAGGTGGAAGGAAGGCTATGACGCAAGCATAGAGCAGCGAAAGGCGTCCGGCGAGGTCTCTTTCCAGGTGTTCCGTAACGTGGACGATCCTAACATCGTGACAGTGCTTTCGGTGCAGGAGAGCGCGGAGAAGGTGCAGGCATTTATGGACTCGGCTGACCTCAAGGCGCGTATGAAGGCAGCAGGCATCACCGAGATTGGCCAGATGCTCATTATGGGGGAGATGGACAGCGGAAAACACTGATTAAGAGGGGCACTTGGTAATATATCAGCAATTCCCGATCACCTTTAAAACTCTTTAAAACAGCGAGGTTTGGATTTTGTCTTTCGTAAACATTTCATTAAATTTAGTCCAAAACCAGCAACTTTTCTTGTTTATCTTACTTAACATATTT
>JAYEMW010000107.1:0-22145 GCA_034718555.1 Thermodesulfobacteriota bacterium | reverse complement strand
GTAAACAATCTTCTATTGTAACACGAGCCATCAAAAACTCCCTTTAAAAATATAAAATAGTAATAATTTAGCTTCTTAAAACAAGCAAAATGCTAATTATGCCTCTCCTTCAACATCACATTTTCACACAAGGCTAAGGTATGTGAATTAATAAATATAATAACTCAGACGATAAAGGTAAAGAATTTTTTATTCAAATCATGATTTTTTTTTAAAACAACCAATAAAAGGATTTCTTATTTATAAAAAATAATCTATTATTGAACCCGTGAACGGTTACTAAACATCTTATTTATCGTTAAATTATGATTTCTTATCAATTGTCTTAAAGTTATATTTAATATGCTTGCCAATATATTTAGTTGCGCTTTAGTAGGGATAGACGCATATGTTGTGGATGTTGAGGTAGATATATCACGGGGGCTTCCTACCTTCTCTACCGTGGGTCTTGCAGAAGGGGCGGTGAAGGAAAGCAAGGAGAGGGTGAAGGCGGCCTT
Organism: Thermodesulfobacteriota bacterium; assembly: GCA_034718555.1. Classification (GTDB taxonomy): domain Bacteria; phylum Desulfobacterota; class DSM-4660; order Desulfatiglandales; family B25-G16; genus M55B121. Next base: position 21,648 of record JAYEMW010000107.1, on the reverse strand, counting down.
AAAAAACTCCGGCTATCGTTTCCCTGCAGAAAAAATCACTGTTAACCTTGCCCCTGCAGATATAAAAAAGGAAGGCAGCGGCTTTGATTTACCTATAGCCATTGGTATACTCACTGCAACTAAGCTTATCAACAATTCAACATTAATAGACCATCTCATCATTGGAGAATTGTCTCTCGATGGCAGTATAAGGCCGATAAAAGGAGCCCTTTCCATGGCAATAACGGCAAAAAAACTTGGCCTGAAGGGCATATACCTCCCATCTGATAATGCAAGCGAAGCAGGCGTGGTAGATGAAATAGATGTTTACCCTGTAGATACCCTATCCCGGTTAGTTCAAATCCTTAATGGATTTGAAGGCATAACCCCTATCAAAATAGAAACAAACCTGAAGGACATAAAGCCAAATTATGATACTGATTTTAATGATGTCTGCGGTCAGGAAAATGTAAAGCGGGCATTAGAGGTAGCTGCAGCAGGTGGTCACAATATTTTAATGATAGGCCCACCAGGCTCTGGGAAGACTATGCTTGCCCAACGAATTTCCACTATCTTGCCAAACCTAACATTCAATGAGTCGCTGGAGACCTCAAAAGTTTACAGTGTAATGGGGTTTATGACGGAAAATCAAGGCCTTCTCTCTGCCAGGCCATTTAGAGCACCGCACCATACCATATCTGATGCAGGTTTAATAGGCGGTGGTAAAACACCAAAACCAGGAGAGGTTAGCCTTGCCCATAATGGCATACTTTTTTTAGATGAAATGCCGGAGTTTAAAAAGAATGTCCTCGAAGTACTGAGACAACCTATGGAAAATGGTTTTGTTACAATTTCAAGGGCAAGCTCTACAGTAACATACCCAGCCAGTTTCATGTTAATTGGCGCTATGAATCCATGCCCATGTGGATTTTATGGAGATTCGAAACATGAATGCACATGTTCTTACAGGGAGATTATCAGGTATAGGGCAAAGATATCAGGACCTCTGTTAGATAGAATTGACATACATATAGATGTCCCGTCAGTACCTTTCAAGGAGTTAACAGGGGATGGCGAGGGCAGATCTTCTTCTGAAATACGCGAAGATATTGTAGCTGCAAGAGATATCCAGGAAGATAGATTTAACAGAACAAAGATACATACAAATGCAATGATGAACACCAGGCAAATAAGAAAATTTTGTAAAATAGACGATAGTTCCAAATTTTTACTTGAAACGGCTATGGAAAAGTTTGGCTTTAGCGCAAGGGCTCTTTCCCGCATTCTGAAAGTTTCCAGGACAATAGCAGACATTGAAAGAAGCAAAAATATTCAAGCCGTCCATATAGCAGAGGCAATACAGTATAGATCCTTTGATAGAAAATTAATCTGATGAAAAGATTTTTAATAATAGTCCTATTTTTTTTTATAGCCGTCTTCTTTCTTATGACATCTGCAGGAATGGCTTTGTGGTATCTCTGGTCTAGCAACCTTCCGTACATAGGCTCCCTTAAACATTACAATCCACCAATTATAACAGAAGTTTTTTCTGCGGATGGTCAGGTAATTTGTAAATTTTCCGATGAAAAAAGAGTTTTAGTGTCATTAGATAATATCTCGGAAAATGTTGTCAATGCCTTTATAGCCGCAGAAGATGCACGATTTTTTAAGCATGGCGGCATTGATTTTTCAGGGATATTAAGGGCATTGTTAAAAAATGTTATGGCCGGCAAAATTGAACAGGGAGGCAGTACAATTACGCAGCAGGTTACTAAATCCCTCCTTTTAAAGAACCCGGCAAGGACTTACAAGAGAAAGGTCAGGGAGGCCCTCCTTTCCCTTCAGATCGAAAGAGCCTTCTCTAAAGAAAAAATACTCTATCTTTATCTTAATCAGATATATCTTGGTCATGGCCTTTATGGTGTTGAGGCCGCCAGTCAAGTATACTTTGGTAAAAAGGCCGGAGATTTAAATATACCTGAGTCAGCGCTTCTTGCCGGTCTTGCTAAGGCACCAAGTAGAGATGATCCGGTAAAACATCTTAATCGAGCAAAAAAAAGGCAAAGATACGTTTTAGTAAGAATGAAGGAGGAAGGGTTTATTGACAATAAAGAACTCAAAGATGCAATAACTAAAGAATTATATTTCGAACCCTATAAGAAAAAAGACCCCCTCAAAGATGTCCCTTACTTTACAGAGTATATTCGCCAAAAAATAGAGGGAAAATATGGCCGCCACCTTCTTTATCGAGGCGGATTAAAGATTTATACAACAATAAATTTAAACATGCAGGCCTCGGCAAAGGATGCAATTAAAAAAGGGATAAAAGACCTTGATAGGCGGGAGGGATACAAAGGCCCAGTAAGAAGAATTCTTTTTCAATACGAAGAAGATTGCTATCATCAAGCAATTGAAAGATTAGAAAACAATCCATTAAGGATAGGTGCGATTACTGAAGGTATTGTAAGGAAAGTTGACAGCCTTAACAAGGAAACCTTTGTTAGCATTGGAAACCAGCGTGGAATAATACACTTCTCAGAAATGAAATGGGCTAGAAAAGCTGATCCTGAAAAGGCATATTACGAGGATAAACTGAAAGATCCTGCAGATGTCTTAACTCCAGGGGATATTATCAATGTAAAAATTACCGGTATGGAGGATGATCTGTTTGTATGGACGCTCTCACTATACCAAGAACCTGAGGTTCAGGCAGCCCTGATTTGCCTTGACGTCAAAACAGGATATGTAAGGGCAATGGTCGGCGGGTCAAATTTTTATAAAAGCCAGTTCAACAGGGCAATCCAATCAAAAAGACAACCAGGCTCAGCATTTAAACCGGTAATTTATGCAGCCGCACTGGATAAGGGAATGACCCCTTCTTCGATAGTCATTGACTCGGCGTTTATTTCATCCATGGAAAATGAGGAAAAAACATGGAAGCCAAGAAATTACAAGGAAAAATTTTATGGACCGACCCTGTTCAGGACTGGTTTGATAAAGTCAAGAAATATAGTTACCATAAAAATTCTAAAAAGAATAGGCACAAGATATGCAATTAATTATGCGAGACGCCTTGGGATAGAATCTCCCTTAAGCCCGGACTTGTCCTTAGCTCTTGGCTCTTCCGGGCTATCGCTCCTTGAACTAACGAGATCATACTCGGCCTTTCCAAACGGCGGTATGTTGGTTAGGCCAATATTTATTACAAAAATAGTTGACAGAAATGGGGAGATTATTGAGGAGAATATTCCATCATATTCTGAATCAATATCTAAAGAAACAGCCTACGTAATGACTGATCTTTTAAAGGCGGTTGTTAAAAAGGGCACAGGCTGGAGGGCAAAGGCTCTTGGCAGGCCGGCGGCCGGGAAGACGGGGACTACTAATAGCCTTAGAGATGCATGGTTTATGGGTTTCACACCGGACTTAGTTTGCGGAGTATGGGTAGGATATGATGATAGAAGACCAATGGGTAAGAGTGAGACCGGGTCAAGAGCAGCCAGCCCAATTTGGCTTTCCTTCATGAAAGAGGCGCTCAAGGATAGGCCATCAACACCTTTCCAGCAGCCCGATGGGGTAGTCGTTACAAAAATAGATGCCGAAACCGGTCTCCTTGCAAGCCCCTATTCAAAAAAAACATGTTTCCAGGCATTCAAAAAGGGCACAGAGCCGGTCTCTTACTCCCCAAAGGCGAATTATGGGAAACATGGACGATTCTTTGAGATGGATATGGACTACTCAAATTGAAAGTGGGTATTTGCGAGTTTTATCCTCTATGAAGATAGCCTGTCCCTGATACTAATATAATCTTCTTCAAGGGAGATATTTGATTTAGAGTAGGTGATTGATTTATTAACTATAGCTGCAACTTCTTCTCTTGATATCTTATTTCCTTCTAATTTTGCAATCTTATCTAATGTATTATAGCCCAACACAAAAGGAATTATACAAAACATCCTGATAGATTGCTCCTGCAATGGAAGTAATTTTATATAACTCAAGGAGGAGTCAAGATATGTTATTATAGGGGGAAGCATATTTTTTATTATACCCTGCCTTTGTTTAACAGAAAGAGAATTGATCATTTCAAGCTTTACATTGTGCTTTTCCGTTATGCTGAGCGGGATATAACACCAGCCTCTTGATATATCCTTTTGGTAATCTTTGATTATATTTATTAACTGTAATGCAATGCCAAACCGAACCTGAAAGTTTTCAAGTTCAAGTCTTTTTTTTCTGATGCTGTTAGTCCGGCTGAATATCTTTGTGAGCATAATACCTACAACACCAGCTACATAATAACAATAATCTTCCAATTCTTTGAAGTCTGTGAGCTGAAATATTCGGCTATTGTTCTCTGATTTTAGCCTTTGGAATTTTGCCATACCATCTGATGTCTCCACGATCAGTGGGTCAACAATTTTTCTATAGATTTCAGGTAGATCAAAGTAGGACCTTAAGACTATATGCCCATTCTCTACAAGATGTTTTGAATCAGAGTCTTCTTCCCAGCGAAACTTAAGTGATTCATATAATTTTAACCTCTCAATTAGTCCTTTATTTCCCTTAAATATTTCCGAGAAATCTTTTAGATCTTTTATCTTTTCCATCTCACTCTGATATAAATTATCCTCAAATGTGTCTGCTATACGGAAAAGAAGATATCCAACAAGGACTATCTTGAAGACGTCTCCCTCAAGTTGTGTTATATTAAGGGAAAATGTCCGTGAAACTTTTTGCAGTATATTACGGCAATATCCCCAGTCCTTGTCCATTATTTGTTTATTCATCTTATTTTTTCGTGAACCCTAATTTTCTGATCTATTTATAAACTACACTGTAAATTAAAATCGGCGAACTTATTCCCCTTAGCCTATATGGCCCCATCTTTTTGTAGTCTGCTATATTTTTTACCCTTTCATATGTTCTCTCACTAATTAATATCTCACCTGGTTTTGCCATTGATTCTAACCTTGAAGCCACATTGACCTGTCTGCCGATTACAGTATAATCTTTATGAAATTTTGACCCAATATTACCTACTGTCATGTAACCAGTATTTATTCCTACGCCTATACTTAGAACATGTCCATACGATAACCACTCATCTTTTAATTTATTAATTTTTCGCTGCATATCAATAGCCAGTAAAACTGCCTTTTGTGCATGGTCTGGAATCGAGACAGGATCACCAAAGAAGACCATGAGACCATCTCCTATGATCTTATCCAGGGTTCCATCATATCTATAAATTAGTTTTGTCATCTCTGAGAGGTAATTATTCAGGAGAAGGATAATTTCATCCGGCTCAACAGAGTCAGTTAAATTTGAAAATCCCCTTATATCCACAAAAAGAATGCTCATTAATTTTCTGCGGGAAACATTGGAAAAATCTTTGTCATTTAAAAGAATCCTGTCAGTAATTTTTGGAGAGAGATACCTCCTTAACTCACTATATCTCTTTAACTCCTTTACTTGTTCGTCAACCTTTTTTTCTAACCCCCTATTAAGGTTAAGCAAGTCTTCTTTTGCCTTCCTTAACTCGTTGGTCCTGCTTTGTACCATACCTTCAAGGTTTTTAGCATATTTATCTATTTCTTTTTTGGCATTTGTTAAGTTTAGATTGGCGTCTTTTAATTTCTCATGGGCCTTATCTTTAGATATTATGGCCTCTCTTAATCTGTTGATAGTATCTATCATTCCATAATCTTGTTCTGATTTCCTGATGTTTTTATAAAAAAATTGAAAGAGTTTGTTCCAGACATTTAATCTGTCATATGTAATATCCAAAATAAAAGAAGGCGCATTGTAAATCTCCCCTGCGATCAAGATATCTTTATTATCTATTTTCAATGATTCAGTAATTAATATTCCTGTGCATCTCTTGATTTTTTTCTCTATATCATTATCTAATTCAGAAAACCTGCCCATAAACACCTTCCTGCCATCAATAATGGAGGGCTCTAATAAGACCTCTCTTCCGAAAACCTTTCTCTTTTTTTCAATCGGAGAATAGATTGTCAGTTTATGCTCCTCTATATGCGGGTCAAGCTTAAAGGAGAGAAATTCCTTTTCCTCATTAAACAGAACTTTCGGATTATATTGGTTTAAAGGTTGTTTTATGCTTGCAGGAGGAAGGCCCCACAATGTGGGGATAGATGATATTATTCCCCTTAGATAAGGGTCCCCGATGTAATCTTTATTGGGGTCTTGGTCTTTATGAAAGGTAATCCTTAAAATGGCGTTTATCTTTTTAAGTTTTTTATCATAAGTCGGGGACTTAATGATTTCAATATCCTTAGTATCATCTAAATTTTTATTAAAAAAAGGAATTCGTTTAATTCCATCATCGGGACCGGAAAAAAGTTGAATAAAGAAACCGAATCTTCCCCATGAATGCAATCTCGCAGTAGAGGCGCCGCAATTGAAGAAAAAATCAGGATCGCCAACTATTTCCTTTGCCCTTCGGAAAACCTTTTGAAATGTGTCATAAGTAGTCCATTCATCCTCATCTGCCAGGTACTCCTTTGCAGATTGATACCTGTCTTCAGGAAATGGGAGCATATAAAATATTTTATCTTCCAAACCTAATAAATTTTCAGTATATGCCGTTATTATCTTTGTATTTCGATTGCTTATACAGTCAAATCTGCTCATAATATTAAATAATGCAAAACAGAAAACTGTCTTGACACATTGATAAGTGGATGTTAAAAAGTAACATCAGTAGTAAATAAATTCAACATAAAGTCGGGACGTGGCGCAGTCTGGGAGCGCACCTGAATGGGGTTCAGGGGGTCGCGAGTTCGAATCTCGCCGTCCCGACCAGCCTTGCGGCTCAAAAGAGCAGCTTTAACATTTTATGGCCATTAAAGAAGGAAACCTTCATAAGTGCAGAATACACAAGCATAGCTCCCATCGTCAATCTTTTTTCATAAAACATCAATATTTTAATCTTAGGGTTCACGAAAAAATAAGTTCACAATTTCAGGTGTTGAAACGCCTGCCTGACAAGGCGTGGAAACGCAGGAATATCAGGAATATTCCGAGTTTTCACAACGCAGTCAGGCAGGATGTATCGGCGGCTGAAATGTGAAGTTATTTTTGAGTGAGCCCTTAATTAAAACTACAAAGAAAGAGAGATTACAAATGTCTATTTCAAAAAAAATTCAAGATTCAATTGGTAAGTCATCCATGGTGAGGAGGATGTTTGAAGAGGGAAATTTAAGAAGGGCAAAATATGGCCCTGAAAACGTCTTTGATTTTAGTTTAGGCAACCCAAGGCTTGACCCACCGGCAAAATTTAAGGAAGTATTAATGGAGTTGGCCTCTGACAAATCCCATGGCGCTCATATGTATATGTCCAATGCAGGATTTGTTGAAACCAGAAAGGCGGTAGCAGATTTTGTAGGAAAACTAAGCAACCATTCCTTTGGTCCTGATGATATCATCATGACAGTGGGAGCAGCTGGGGCATTGAATGTAGTTTTAAAGACTATCCTCGATCCAGGTGATGAGGTCATTATACCTTCACCTTATTTTATGGAATACAATTTTTATATAGATAATTTCGGCGGTTTACCAAAGGTTGTTAACACTAATAAAGATTTTTCTCTTGATTTATCGGCTATTGAAAATGCTATGAATCAAAACACAAAGGCTGTATTAATTAATACTCCTAACAATCCAACAGGAAGTGTTTACTCAGAGGAAGATCTGATTAATCTTGGAAAGGTATTAATGCAGTATAAGCAAAGGTATGGCAAATCAATATACCTGATATCCGATGAACCGTATAGCAAAATAGTTTATGACGGGATGAAAAGCCCATCAATTTTCAATGTATATAGTGAGAGTATTCTGGTGACATCATTTTCAAAAGACCTGTCTCTTCCTGGGGAAAGGATCGGCTATATTGCTGTTCATCCCCAGATTGAAGATAGGGAAGCTATTATAAATGGCCTTATCCTGTGTAATCGAATACTTGGATTTGTGAATGCGCCTGCATTAATGCAACGGTTGATACCTTCTCTTTTGGAGATTAGTGTAGACATAGACATTTATCAGCATAAAAGAGATATTCTATGTGGAGGTCTTAAGGATGCCGGATATAATTTTATAATTCCCGCAGGAACATTTTACCTTTTTCCAGAAACACCCATCCCGGATGATGTGGAATTTATCAGTGACCTTCAAGAGGAAAACATTCTTACGGTTCCTGGATCAGGTTTTGGGGCGCCCGGTTATTTCAGAATTGCTTATTGCGTTGAAGATGAAACAATCACAAAGGCACTCCCTGGTTTTGCCAGGGTGATGGAAAAATACAAATAGGAAAGATCCTATGTATTCAAAAATACTTCTTTTGAGGTTTCCCCGAGATATCGTAGATAAGGCGATATCAGTCAATCTGGTTAAAAGATTTGATCTTTCCTTCAATATATTAAAGGCTACGATATATCCGAGAAAAGAGGGCCTAATGGTCTTAGAGCTAACCGGAACAAAAAAAAATTATAGCCTTGGAATTAAATATCTTAGAAATCTTGGTGTAAAGGTAGAAAGCATAAGTCATGATATAAAGAAAAATGATGAAAAGTGTTTTCATTGCGGCGTCTGCACGGCCGTATGTCCTACTGGGGCATTATACATTGAAAGGCCGGAGATGACCGTGGCTTTTAATCAGGATAAATGCAGTGCATGCGAACTATGTGTGTTGGCCTGTCCAGCCAAGGCCATGGAGGTCAATTTTGACAGAGGCATACTCGATTAATCTTGATGGCCCCGTAAAAAATTCCTTCACTTCCTCATGATGCCCATTTTGAAATTAACAAAATACTTCGCTATGGGCTCACTCAAAAATAACCTCATATTTCAGGCGCCGATACAACCCAAGGGTCTATAAAAGAATTTATAGGAAAAATACTAAGGCAGTAAGGCAGTAAGTCAGTGCATGATTGAAAATAAAAAAACTATTGCAGTAGCCCTTAGCGGAGGTATAGACAGCTCATATGCCGCAATTATCCTTAAAAACCAGGGATGGAATATTGTAGGTGTTCATCTAATTTTACCTCTCCCAGAGAAAGAAAAAAAGATAAGTAAAATAAAATCGTTCGCTGAGGGACTGAATATCACTTTGCATCTTTTAGACGTAAGAGATTCTTTCAAAGAAAATGTTATTGATTACTTTCTTAAATCTTACCATTTGGGTATTACCCCTAATCCTTGTGTTGTTTGTAACTATGCAATCAAATTTGACCAAATTATAAGATGGATGGACCGGACAGGTATTGATTATTTAGCTACCGGCCACTACGCAAGATTAAAAAAAAATGCAGACGGAAAAAATATTGAATTACTCAGGGCAAAAGACAGGCAAAAGGATCAGACATATTTTTTGCATAGAGTAAAAAAATCTCATTTGTTAAGGTCTGTATTTCCATTAGGTGATATAAGAAAGACGGAAATATATATCTCTGCAAAGGAAAAAGGACTGTCCCGGCAAGATGATAAAGAAAGTCAGGAAATATGCTTTATTCCAGGGAACGATTACAGATCTTTCTTTAAAAGTCATACAAACAACCGGATGTTTTCACCTGGAAATATACTTGACCTTGAAGGAAATATCCTTGGAACTCACCCTGGCACCTATGCCTATACTATTGGGCAAAGACATGGCCTTGGAATAGCCTCTCCATATCCTCTCTATGTGTATCAAATTAAACCGGAAACCAATGAGATTGTTGTTGCCAAAAGGGAGAATTTATTTGCCGGAGAACTCACCGCTAAAGATTTTATATGGATAAAGGAGCCAAAAGGCCAAAAAAAATTGAAGGTGCAGGCGCAAATAAGGTATAGACATAAACCGGCTGAAGGAACACTTACTATGCTTGAGAAAAACCTTGTCCGGTTTGAATTTGATTGTTCCCAATGGGCAATAACACCCGGCCAGGCCCTTGTATGCTATGAAGGTGAAAGTGTTATCGGAGGGGGATGGATTAGCAGACGCTGAACCGTGAACGGATACAAATGTCAAAACTGTTTAAAATTATCACCTTAGGTTGCAAGGTAAATCAATGCGAGTCTGCGTTTATAGAAGAGTCACTCATAAGTAAAGGCTGTCAAAAGGCAAAACAAGACGGTTCTGCGGATTTAGTAATCATCAATGGTTGCATAGTAACGGCCAAGGCAAGCTACCAATCCAGGCAAGCGATAAGAAGGGCTATAAAAAAAAACCCTGGCGCTATAATAGGCGCGATTGGTTGTTATGGACAGGTATTCCCTGATGAGCTATCCAGGATTGACGGGATAAAAATAATCGCAGGGAACAATAAGAAGAATTTTTTCCCAGATCTTTTAATGAAAATAACTCAGCATGATCCTCCACTTGTTGCAAGAGAAGAGTTCGATGTCTGCAGTCCATTTGAGCAAATTCCTATTAAAAAATTTTCTGATAGGACCAGGGCCTTTTTAAAAATACAGGATGGTTGCGAATCATTATGTTCCTACTGTATAATACCTAAGGCTCGTGGGCCGCTAAGGAGCCTGGAGCCTGAAAATGCTATTCAATCCCTTAAGGTATTTGAGGCGAATGGCTACAAAGAGGTTGTGCTAACAGGAATAAACCTCGGGAAATATGGCCATGATCTTAGTGGTGACATTGATTTAACTGCTTTCTTGTACGAGGTTGATAAAAATAATTTCCATACGAGGATAAGACTTAGCTCCCTTGATCCGACTGAGATAAGCAGAAAATTGGTTGAATTGATGGCAAGTCGAGATTGGCTTTGCCGCCATTTTCACATTTCTTTACAAAGTGGTGACGATTTAATTTTAAAAAGGATGAACAGGCATTATACTGCTGCAGCATTTGTTGAAACCGTACATAACATAAAACATTTAATCCCTGGAGCCTCTATAGGAGTTGATGTATTGGTAGGCTTTCCAGGGGAAAACAATGATTCCTTTTGCAGGACATTTAATCTTTTAAAAGAGTTGCCTGTTAGTTATCTCCATGTTTTCCCATACTCAAAGAGAAAGGGGACGCCCGCAGCAAAATTTCCTCATCAAGTTGACAATGAGACAATAAAGGAAAGAGCATCTTCCCTGAGATCCCTTGACCAAGAAAAAAGACAAACCTTCAGGGAAAGTTTATTGGGCAAAGTTTTGCCTGTTTTAGCTGAGGGATGGGTCCGTGGCCGTAGTGGCATTATCGGGGCCTTGGCAGATAATTATGTTCGGTTTACCTTTCCCTCAAGAAATCTTATAAAAAACAAGATTGTAAAAGTCATGGCAAAAGAGGTAACAGAAGATGGTGTATCTGCTTACCCGCTAAAACCATAGTTATCATAGGCCGGTATCCTTCATTTATTAAATGTCCAATGCTTTTTTTGTTTTCTCCAATTGCTCTTGCCCATACTCCCACCTTGCAAACAACTCTTTTATTTTATCTCTAACATTACTATATTCGGTCAGAATAGACGGTGTTTTTTCTGTATCTGCGAATACAGTCGGGTCTGAGAGGATTATTTCTAATTCTTTTTCCCTTTTTTCAAGGAGTGAGATTCTATCTTCAAGGGTGTTTAGCTTATCCTTTATCGGCTTAATGGTATCCCTAATTTGTTTTCGTTTTTCAGCATCTTGCCTTTTTTCCGCCTTCCTATCCTTTTTTACATTGTTTAATACTTTATATTCTTTTTCAGATGGGTCAGACAATACCCTATCAATTCTTTCAAGATAATCGAAATATTCATTAAGATTACCTGGGTATTCTTCAATTCCTTCCCCTGTTATACTCCATATCTTTGTTGCCAGCCTGTTAACAAATGATTGATTGTGAGATACAAATAACAATGTGCCTTTATACTTAGTTAAGGAATCTATTAATTCCTCTGATGACATAAGGTCAAGATGGTTTGTTGGTTCGTCCATAAGCATAAAGGTCCCGGGATTTGCTAAGAGTTTTGCAAGGGAAACCCTGGCCTTTTCACCGCCGGAGAGGACAGATATTGGTTTGTCAACATCCTGGCCGGAAAACAAAAAAGCACCACATAAACGTCTTATAAACCCTATTGATTCATTAGGCGCTGAATGGCTTACCTCCTCAATGATTGTATTTACCGGATCCAGCATATCCATATGATGCTGGGCAAAGTAACCAATGGAAACATTGTGGCCTAATGTTATATCCCCGCAGTCAGGTTTTATTTCACCGGCTATTATTTTAAGCAATGTTGTTTTACCAGAACCGTTTGGTCCAATTATAGCTATTCTCTCACCTCTGAAAATGCTTAGATTGATGTTTTTGTAAAGTATCTTGTCCTTAAAACCTTTTGAAATATTTTTGATTGCCATAACCTCCCTGCCGCTGATTGGAATATCAGGAAAGGAGAAATGAATAATTGCTTGTGGTCGATGGGATTCAACGATATCCATTTTTTTTAGCAATTTTATTTTGCTCTGTGCCTGTCTGGCCTTGGTTGCCTTATAACGAAACCTTTCTATAAATTTCTGGGCATCCTTTATTTTTTGTTCTTGGTTTTTTTCCTGTCGCAATAAGTTTAATCTTTCCTCGTTTCTCGCATTCAAATAGAAGTTATAATTACCTCTATAGCTTTTCATTCCCTCAGGCTCGAGGCTTATAGTTTGATTTGTTTGTCTGTTTAAAAAATCTTTATCATGGGATACAAGGATTATGGAGCGCTTATATTTCTGAAGAAATTGTTCCAGCCAATGTACGGATTGGACATCGAGATGGTTTGTTGGTTCGTCCATTAAAAGCAGGTCTGGGCTTTGATAAAGAAGACTGCCAAGGTGGGCTCTCATTTTCCATCCCTCACTCAGTGTTGAGATTGGCCTGTTAAAATTTGCATCATCAAAACCCAGGCCGGATAGAATCCTTTTTGCATCGTGGACTGGGAATTGTGCATCAAGGTTTCCCATTTCTTGATGCAGCTCAGCAAGTCTCCCAGCTAATTTTAACTGGTTATCTTTCCCTTGGATGTTTTTAAGAGAGCTGTCTATTCGGGCTATTTCCCTGATGAAATTTTTTCTTTTAGGGATAGAATCAAGCACAGCTTGAAGAATGTTACCGGATAATGCAGACCGGACATCCTGGGATAAGTAACCTATCCTGACATCTTTCCCTCTTTTTATTTCCCCTTTGTCAGGATATACTTCGCCTGTTATTAATTTCAATAATGTTGTTTTACCTGACCCATTTGGCCCAACAAGCCCAACCTTGTTGCCGGTCTCTACTTGAAGTCCGATTTTGTTAAAAATTATCTTCCCTAAAAAAGCGAGGGAAAGATTTGAGATGGTTACAAGACTCATAATAAATTAGATAAATTCATAGCGTTAATATAAGGACCAAAATGAATCAAAACAAATAATCTATGTCTAATTCCTTCATTTTCTCCCTGGTAGGACCTCCGGTAACATAATCCCAGCCTGCGGTTTTAAAAAATTCTTTTTGAAGGCTTCTAATATCTAAAGTTTTTCCTTTTAAGGGCCCATCTTTGAGTGCAGGCCTTCCTAATGCCCTATCAGGGATTTTAGAATCTTTTTGCATTATGCCTTCCCGAACGTTGAATGCCTTTCTCAAGTTTAAAATACGTTCTCCTGTCTTAAGGTATTCATCTGCTGTAAGGTTCCATCCAGTTACGGCATTTATGTATTCAATAACAGGCAAAGGCCCGGTTAGCGCCCCAAAAAGACAGAGGCCTGCACAATTGATTATTTGCATGTAAAAAGATCCGGCGGCATAGCGTTTTACGTTTCTCGCCTCCTTGCCTTTTGAATTGTTTATCATTGCGGTGATTCTATGAAACTTTTTTTCTATATCGAATAGATCGGCATATAATAAACAAGAAATGGTGTGACGTCCTGGTGTTGGCTCACATTGATATGCAATGGCGTAGCCTGCGTCTAAACGTGAATCATGCATTGGGAGCTCTTGTCCTCCAGCATGTATTGCAAATTTTTCTGTTCCTTTTCCAATCCTCTCAGAAGCGCGTTTTACTCCGTCGGCCAGCATGTCTCCAAATCCATTCCTATGGATGATCATATCAGTAAGCTTAACGATTTCTTTTGTCTTGCCCCAGCAAAGGTCCAATCCGCCTGTAATATTCTTGTCTATTTTTCCTTTTTCAAAACATTCTATTGCAAAGGCCACACATGAGCCGGTTGAAATAGTATCTATGCCGGCCCTGTTGCACATTTCGTTAATCTCAATAATTGCGTCTATATTACTGTGAAGCAAGAGGCTGCCGAAGGCTGCAAGAGTTTCATATTCAGGTCGGTGGCCTGTTGCACCCTTATAACGTCCCTCTTTAATGTCAATAATCCCACCGCAACCTAAGGGGCAGGATTGGCAGGAATAATGGCGGCTCTGGTGTGTTATAACATTTTTATCCGAAATTTTTATTGCGTTTTCATAAGCAAAATCACTATAGCCTGAGCCGACCCAGTTTTTTATTGGTGTATCGCCTGTCATGGCAGAATAAACAGTGAATCCTGATGTGCCGTATTGTTTATAAATCTCTTTTAGAATAGAAGCCTTAGCCGGTATGGAAATTCCAGTATAAGCTATAATCAGACTAAAGAGATTTATGAATTTAGCCATGAGCCTGTCTATGAATTTAGATTTTTTAAATTCAGTTAAAAATTCTTTGTTGATCTTCCTTAATATGTCTGGATGGGCTGCCTTTATTTTATGCTTACCACGAACTGCAATGGCCTTTAATTTTTTACTTCCCATAACAGCGCCCAGACCTGATCTTGCTGCAATCCGGCCACTGTCGGTTACAATTCCTGAAATAAGTGAAATTTTTTCTCCGCTTATACCTATTGAGGCCACCTGAACTTTTTGATCATTCAGTTCGTGCTTAATAATCCGTTCAGTCTCAACTGTATCTTTGCCCCATAGTCTCGAGGCGTCTTTTATCTGTATGGCTCCATCATTAATATAAACCCATGCGGGTTTTTTTGACATGCCGGTAATAAAAATTGCGTCGTATCCGGTTCTTTTTAACTCTCGTGAGAAAAAGCCACCCCCATTTGCGTCACCCCAACCCCCAGTAAGGGGAGATTTTCCTACAACCATGAAACGACCTGAAAAAAGCGCCCCTGTCCCTGTAAGTAACCCACTGCAAAAACCCAAGTAACTGTTTGGTGACAAAGGATCTATGCCTAATTTTTGACGTTCGGTAATTATAGCTGCACCTAACCCATAGCCGGATAGGTATTTTTTGTAAAAATCATCACCTAATTCAACTATCTCATTAGATTCCTCAGTTAGATTAATAATGCAGTATCTTCCTGTATAACCTTTATTCATTTATATTTTTTCTCCAAAAAATTTATTATGCCTTACGAGGGATTTGCGACATAATGTATTCGGCCAGTGCAGTAATAGTGAGGCTGGGATTCACACCTAAATTTACAGGCACATTAGAACCATCAACCACATAAAGATTTGGATAGTCATGAATCTCTCCCTTAAAATTTACCACACCATCCTCATTAGTGGATCCCATTACAGCTCCACCTAAAATATGCGCCGTTGTCGGGACGTCAAAAAGAACCTCAGGCCATGAACTCAATGGCTGACCGTCAATCTTTTCCCCCATTCGTTTCGCTATCTCGTTTGCAATGGGGATGTAAGACGGCACTTTTTTCGTTTCCGGTGCAATTTCAGAGTTTAAGCTTTGTTTTCCCAGTCGCCACCATCGTCTTTTGTAATCAAACCGCATGTAATTCTCTTCTTTTTGCATAACCAAAAGAATCGATGTGCGGGCTCCCCATCCAGGGAACCACAGGGTTTTTAGAAAGGCCAGAGGGTGGCTAAAGGAATTTACAAGAAACCGTAAAAATCTTGGAATGTGCCCACCTCCGTCAGTAAGCAATGTTGTCAAGGATGCCATAAGATCAGAGCCCTTATTGAAACGTACAATTTCAACGTGGGTGTTTTTATCTGGATAAATGCCGGATGTAATGCTGATTTGGTCGGAATAGTCTGCATGTCTATCATTTGCCTTGACTCCAAGTATTGCCTCTGAATTTGTTCTTATTAAGTTACCGAGTTGTTTTGAAAGGTTGGGCAAAAGGCCATTTTTTTTGCATTTCAGAAGCAATTTAACCGATCCCATCACCCCGCCGCTAAAAATGACACCTTTAGCTATATACGTTTTTTTATGGTGATATAGTCCTGTAGATTTTTTTGCAAATACCTTGTAACCATTATTAATTGGGTAAACTCCGGTTGCCTCCATTTCAGGAATGATTTTGACCTCATATTTATTTTCAGCAAGGTAAAGGTAGTTTTTATCCAGGGTGTTTTTGCTGCCTATGGGGCAGCCAATCATACATGCCCCGCAAAAATTACAACCTGTTCTGTCAGGGCCTTCTCCATTAAAGTAAGGGTCTGCTGTTTTCTTGCCGGGTTCACCGAAAAATACACCTACGTCGTTGATATGAAAGGTGTCCTCACCTCTGATTTCTCTGCCTATTTCTGCTAAGACTTCGTCCGCCTTTCCTATGCGTGGGCAAGGGTTGGCTCCTAACATTTGCCTGGCCGTTTTATAAAAAGGGGCAAGCTTAGAGTTCCAATTTCCAGTGCCCCACTCATCCCTTTCAAATACGTCATCTGGAGGTATTAACAGTTGATTGCAATAATTTAGGCTTCCTCCGCCTACACCGGTGCCATGGAGTATAAATACATGCCTTAAAAGCGATAGTCCCCAGATACCGTAAAGTCCAAATTGCGGTATCCATAGGCTCTTCCGGATATTCCAGTTGGTCTTTGGAAAATCTTCCGTTTCATAACGTTTCCCTTTTTCTAAGATTATAACGGAGTAGCCCTTTTCAGCCAGGCGCAGGGCAGATACGGATCCCCCAAAACCTGAACCGATTATTATGTAATCATAAAAATTATAGTTAGACATAAGAAAAATTGCATTTTATATTCTTGGGGAGCTTCAATGTTTTATTTACGCCAGTATGCAGGAGTTAAAATAATTATCACTGTGTAAATTTCGAGACGTCCAACGAGCATGCAGAAGGATAAAACCCATTTCCCCAAATTAGGAACATATAGATAATTTTGCACAGGTCCTACCAACCCAAACCCTGGGCCTACATTTCCTATAGTGGCAGCTACAGAGGCAAAGGATGAAAATACATCAAGTCCAAGGCCGGACATTATAATAACGGCAACAATAAAGACGCTCAAATATAATATAAAAAATCCCCGTATACTGCTTAAAACGTCTGAAGGAACAGGTTTTCCGCCGAGCTTTATTGACCTGACAGCATGCGGGTGGACAAGTTTGAAAATTTCCTGGTACCCATGTTTGATGATAAGTATGATCCTCATAACCTTTATAGCCCCGCCTGTAGAACCTGCCATAGCGCCAACAAACATGCATAATATTATGATAATCTGTGACAATGGAGGCCACTTTGCATAATCAGCAGTTACAAAACCTGTTGTTGTGATTATAGACACAATCTGAAAAGAGGCATATCTAAGAGCCTGCCCAATGGAGCTATAAACAGTTTGGTATACATTAAAGGCCACTATTGAGGTTAAAATGACTAAAATTAATAAAAATATTCGGCATTCCGGGTCATTTCCAAATACCTTAAATTCCCCCTTCAGAAACCTGAAATGCAGGGAAAAATTTATCCCTGCAATTGCCATAAAAATGATAATAACAGTGTCAAAATAAATACTGTTATACTGGGCAATACTTGCATTTTGTGTGCTAAATCCCCCGGTTGGCATTGTGCAAAAGGCATGGTTTATAGAATCGAATAAAGGCATGCCACCTATCCATAAAAGACATGTTTCAATCAAGGTAATGGATAGATAGATTTTCCAGAGGGCCTTGGCTGTCTCAGATATGCGGGGCTGTAATTTATCTACTACAGGACTTGGTATTTCAGCCTTATAAAGTTGCATGCCTCCTACGCCAAAGAATGGAAGTATCGCTATGGAAAGAACAATAATCCCCATGCCTCCAAGCCATTGGATCATGCTTCTCCAAAAGAGGATTCCCTCAGGGAGGGATTCAATATTACTTAAGATTGAGGCCCCTGTAGTTGTAAAACCGGAAATAGACTCAAAGTACGCATCAGTTATATTGCCGATAGAACCTGAGAAAAAAAAGGGGAGTGAGCCAAAAAGACCGGCGCTTATCCATCCGAGGGTGACAATGGCCATGCCCTCTTTTTGGCTAAGAGAGGAGGTGTTATTGGTCTTTGCAAGAAAAAACATGGCGATTCCGCTGATAGATGTGATTATGAATGAGGTGAGTATAGAAATGGAGCTTCCATCATGGTAGATAAGGGAGATTGCAAGAGGTGCAACCATGGAGAGACCAAGGAATAGATTTAGTATTCCGATAATATGGAAGATTTTACGGAAATTAATCAAAAGTATTCCAGTTTAACAGTGAATAGTTTTTCAAGTTTTGGAATGGCTTTTTTCAAGGCGAATATTATCAAGTGATCATGTGGTTTGATCATGTTTTGCCCTCTTGGGATAATAATTTCTTCCCCCCTTATGATTGCGCCAACTATGGAGCCCTTTGGAAATTTTACATTTGATAATGGTATGTTTACAATATCAGAGGTTTCTAACGCCTCAAATTCTATAGCCTCTGCACCCTCTCCCTGAAGTGGCGCTACACATATTACCTTGCCCTTCCTGATATATTGAAGAATTGCCCTTATGGCAGAAAGTCTTGGGCTGACAACAGTATCAATTCCAATCTCTGAGATTAGGGGAATGTAGCTAAGCTTTCCTATTTTGGTGACCGTTTTTTTTGCCCCTAACGCCTTGGCCAGGAGAGAAATAAGGACATTATTTTCATCATCCCCGGTGATTAC
Source organism: Thermodesulfobacteriota bacterium (assembly GCA_034718555.1). GTDB lineage: Bacteria > Desulfobacterota > DSM-4660 > Desulfatiglandales > B25-G16 > M55B121. Next base: position 2,784 of record JAYEMW010000107.1, on the reverse strand, counting down.
TGCGACAATGTCTATATCGGCAATATTCTCCTCTAAAAGGAAATCCCTATTTGTGGCGTCACCATTTAATACAACAACCTTCTTAAGACTTTCAGCCATTTCTAAACATCTTTGCCCGTCTCTCTCTATGATTTTTGTGTTAATGGATGTATTGTCAAGTGATTTTGCTAATGTAAAACCCGTTTCACTGCCACCAATAATCATTACACGGCTCAATTCTTTTTTTCTAAGATTCATCAGGCGAAAGATATTTGGAATATCCTCCTTTTGGGAGATGCAGTAGATTAAATCATTAGCCTGAATTATGTCGTTTCCCCTTGGTATAATGACACGCTCTCCCCTTATGATAATGCCAACAAGGATTACACGCTCAAAGTCGCTAAAAGAGGTGAGCTTTTTTCCAACTAATGGGGAGTCTTCTCTTACAGTTATGCCGAGCAGTTTTATTTTGCCGCCCTTAAAGTCTATTACCTCTGATGCCTCTGGGATTTCCATGAGCTTTAGCATGGAGGAAACCATCTCTGTACGAGGATTTATAATTAAATCGATATTCAGAAAATCTTGATCAAAAATTTCCCTGTGCTTCATATAGTCTGGATTCTTGAGCCTTACTATCTTGGTAATATAATCGGTCAGGAACTGGGCATAGAAACAGGCTATTAAATTTGCCTCATCATTGTCTGTTGCTGCAACAATTATATCACTTTCTTTAATACCGGCGTCTTGCAAAACTGATGGGTTGGTTCCTGAGCCAAGAATGGCTTGTATATCTAAAACATTTTGTACCTCTCTAATCTTTTTGGGATCAATTTCAATCAAAACTACATCTTGATTTTCTTCTGCAAGCCTCTGTGCAATATGAAACCCAACTTCCCCGGCTCCAATTATAATAATTTTCATTTATCGGCCCTTTAGGGCTCACTCAAAAATAACTTCACATTTCAGCCGCCGATGCATCCCGCCTGACTGCGTTCTGAAAACTCGGAATATGCCTGATATTCCTGCGTTTCCACTCCTTGTCAGACGGGCGCCTCAACACCTGAAATTGCGAACTTATTTTTTCGTGAACCCTCAATAAAACAAAGTGTAAGCGTAACTGTTCACAGGTTCAAATGTTGTATTCTTAACACCATATGATATTTTGTAAGCGTTTTGTACAGGAAAACCGTCCGCTTCTACATCCCCATAAGTCTGGAATATGGTACTTGGCGATGATGTGGCAAACCCCGTATTTTTTACGAGCATTTCGGGGATTCACTTTCAGTCTTTCCCCTAACCCTGAACCCTGAACGTTGAACCGTGAACGGTTACGTGTAAGCTACTTTTGGTTTGCCTTCTCTCTCTTTCTGTTTTTAGAAAAGACTAACTTAAAAGTCAATTTATATTAAGAAGCAAACATTCCGGAGTATAGTTAAAATAGTTTGGTTTGAGCAACACTTTTTTCTGTTTTGGGGGTAAATCCAAAATGCTCATAGGCTAATCTGGTGGCTACTCTCCCTCTTGGTGTCCTGTTTATGTATCCATTTTGTATTAAAAACGGCTCATAAACCTCTTCAATGGTATCCTTTTCCTCGCTAATGGCGGATGATAGTGTATCGACACCTATAGGACCTCCGTCAAATTTTTCTATTATTGTTAGCATGATTTGCCTGTCCATTTTGTCAAGACCTTTATCATCTACCTCAAGCATGTCTAATGCCTCATCTGCAACCTGTAGGGTAATAAGTCCATCTGCCTTTATCTGTGCGTAATCCCTCACTCTTTTAAGTAGCCTGTTGGCAATTCTTGGGGTTCCTCTGGATCGTTTTGCAATCTCAAGGGCCCCTTTTTCCTCGATTTGAATATTAAGAATAACTCCCGATTTTTGTACAATTTCTCGGAGTTCTTCGGGCCTGTAAAATTCCAACCGTTGAATAATTCCAAACCTGTCTCTCAAAGGAGGAGTAAGTAGTCCGGTTCTCGTGGTTGCGCCAACAAGGGTAAAAGGTGGAATATCTAATTTCACTGTCCTTGCTGATGGACCCTGTCCAATAATAATATCTAAAGTGAAATCTTCGAGGGCAGGGTAAAGAATTTCTTCCACTACATGGTTAAGTCTATGAATTTCATCAACAAATAACACATCCCGTGGTTCCAATGATGTTAATATAGCTGCTAAATCACCGGGTTTGTCCAATACAGGACCTGAGGTCGTTTTTAGATTTACCTGTAGTTCATTGGAAATTATATTGGCAAGGGTGGTCTTTCCAAGGCCTGGGCTGCCATGAAAAAGAACATGGTCTAATGCCTCATAACGTTTTTTGGCAGCATCTATAAAGATTTTGAGGTTCCTCTTTAGATCTTCCTGGCCAATAAACATATCCAGGCTTACAGGCCTGAGGCTAAGTTCCAGAGGGCTTTCACCATTCTCAGGATTTGGGTTTGTGATTCCTTTCTCCATAATCAATTTTTATATTAAAGGGGCCTCATTTTGATAAGTTTTGCAATACCAATCTTAGTAGTTCCTCAAGATTTATTTCTTTATTAATGCGTAAAATATCTTCTATTACCTTCTTAGCTGGTTTGCTATGATATCCAAGGTTGATAAGGGCAGACAATGCGTCATCAAAGATTTCTTTGTTTTCTGCCTGAAATGTCTTTCTTGGCAGTGGCTCTATGTCTATTGACAGGCTGGACGCCTTTTCTTTTAACTCCAGTGTTATCCTTTGTGCTGTTTTTTTTCCGACACCTGGAACATCGGAAATTCTTTCAGAATTCGATGTTATAATAGCATTTAAGAGGTCA
>JAYEMW010000106.1:0-4532 GCA_034718555.1 Thermodesulfobacteriota bacterium | reverse complement strand
GGTTTCCCTTTCAGTTAAATCACTTATCCGCTTTTCAGACCCAAGAGAAGACTTCATGACTCGCACCCTTAAGCTCATTTCATAAATAAGTCTGCTGAATTTGCTTTCCATTTGACACCTACCTTTTTAATTATATAACATAATATGATAAAATCATCAAATCTAAGATATTATATTATAATAATTATTAGATTTCAATATGTTTATTTATTAAATACTTCATTAATAGAAGTTTTCATTTCTTACGGTTTTACCCTCATTTATCATTTATTTTAAAACAATCATGGGCTTTTTTTAATTGAAAATTCTTCGGCCATATCTATTCGATTAGGCTGTCTACATTCCTTTTATCCTATTATATCACTTCATACCTCGTTAAGTCATAAAATGGTTAAATAGTTAAGTGGTTTTTATTGCTTTAATGCCCTTTATATGATTATCAGATTTTTTTTATTGACAGATCTAAAAATCAGGCGAAGAATGAAGACCTGAATGGGTTCTTATAACAGTAATTGTTTTGGAGGAGTGAATGGAATTTTCATATAATCAAAAAAGAGAATTCCACAGCTATACCCAGAGATCAGTGGCTATGGGACCGCGGGGAATGGTTGCATCGAGCCAGCAATTGGCGACTCTGTCTGGATACAAGATTTTGTTGAAGGGAGGGAACGCCTTAGATGCGGTAGTAGCCATGGCCAGTACACTTAATGTGGTTGTGATCAAGGGTATCAGGCCTACACATTTCACATGTCTCAACATTTATGCAAATTTTGATACAAATCGTAACTTGGCCTAAACGTCTGCAAGGCAGGTTATCTTATTGTCAACTGTGTAGACCTTGCTACGTTTTGTTACACTGCAATTTTCCCTCACTACTTGGTTTGGGGGTTATCCACAAAAATCTACTTTCATTATTGACACCTGTTACGATATAGGTTATAATAACCTCAATGATAAAATCATTTAAACATAAAGGGCTAAAGAGGCTATTTGAAACAGGCCACACTTTTGGAATCACCCCGCAGCACACAAATCGCCTTCGAAAGATTCTATCACTTCTTGAGACATCCGAAACTATTGATGATATGGATTTGCCTGGATTGAATTTGCACAATTTAAAAGGTGAAAGGAAAAACACATTAGCTGTTAAGGTTAGTGGAAATTGGCGGGTGACCTTTAAGCTAAGAAATGGGGATATTTTAGAAGTAAATTATGAAGATTATCATTAAAGGAGTTTATTATGGGTATGCATAATCCACCTCATCCAGGTGAAATAATAAAGGATTTTTGTGTTGAGCAACTTGGTTTGACCGTTACCAAAGCAGCGGAATCTCTGGGTGTTACCAGAAAAACCTTATCAATGCTATTGAACGGGAAGTCGGGGGTTAGCCCTGGAATGGCCTTGAGGCTTTCAAAGGTTTTCGGTCGCACTCCAGAAGGATGGCTAAGGCTTCAACTTCAATATGATTTATGGAAAGCGAAACAAAATATAGATATTGACAATCTCGAACGAATAGCAGCCTGATTATAAATTCGCTGCGGATAACATTTGCACGAAATAAATGATCATCATAGCCATGCAGGCGATTGAATCTTTGCGTGTATATCCCATTAATTTGGCGCATACATCTGGATGGGTTGGCCTGGGGTGTTTGAGCTAATAGGTGATAATGGTTTTGCATCAGAGAAAAGGCTGCAATTATCAAGAGCTAAGAGGAGACTTAAGAATTTGGAGAAAGATCAGTTGTATACAGAATCCTTTTGATTTCAGGTATCATAGCATTACCCCCTTCTTTTTATATTAATATTTCATAAATTGCCTCCATGCCTGCTATTTTTCAGGTGCCTGAGATTTACATGGGTATCAGGCATTAGTAACTTATGATTTTGAAAATGGGCAAATAAAAAATTGCATATTTCGATTTGATTTTTTCGTAGGTTCCGTCTTTTCTGATTTCAAATAGCGCTTTTTTACATTTTTCCACCATCACATCCGGTGTTTGCTTACTAAAGGCCATATAGAGATCCGCCGACATATCCTTTATATACATGGTCTTATCCAAATCATTGAAAGCGCGACCTTCCTGATGGGCAATATTGTAGGCCACAAATTCGCCTATGGGGAAAATGTCAATTTTGTGATCAAACAGGTTCCGCATATTTTGCCTGTCATCCGGTACCAAGGTCAGCTGATCTTTAATTCCCTGTTTCATCAGCCACTGCGCCCGAAAATCATCCTGAACGGCGCCTATTTTATATTTTTTGATATCATCAAACGTTTTTATTTTAATATCCGTCCGACTTTTCAGCTTATAGAAATACACCTCGGTTCGGGCGATAACATCAACCCATTTGAACAGGGGTTCTCTTTCCACATTCCGCCCGATGGAATAAATGAGCACATTGGGTTGAGTCTGCGCCATCTTGTAAGATTCAGCCCACGGATAGGAATGAATCGAATACTCCACATCAGCTCGTTTTAAAATTTCCTTGACAACATCGGTACAGAATCCGAGAACTTTGCCATCTTCCGAGTAATTATACGGTGGATATTCTTCGGTTACGACCTGGAGCGATTGTCCGAATACCGGCGCACCGACAAAAATACAAATGAGAAATAAAGTGACAGATCCCAAGATCTTTTTTTTTGGATACATTGTTGCCTCCCCCATATTTTTGTTTATAATTGATCTAACCATTAAAGATAGCATTCCTTGTTTTATCTCATAAAATCAGAGTTAAAACAGCCCCAGTCCGTGTAAGAATACGATGGCTATGACTACCGGCGCCACAAACTTGGCCAGAAACATGAAAAGCGGCAAATAGCCGGCTTTCAATTGACCCTCATTGGTAACTTCCGCTTCTGTTTTTTCACGACCGAGATACCAACCGACAAAGGCGACAATTAATAATCCGCCTAACGGAAGCATCACATTTGAGGCGATAAAATCCAGCCAATCAAAGAACGTCTTGTCCATAAATTTCACTTTGGACCACACGCCCATGGATAACGAACAGGGGATTCCCATAATTGTGATGGCGGACGCGGCCATAATGGTGGCAGCGCGCCTTGCAAGTTTAAGCTCTTCAACAAAGTAGGCCACTACAACTTCGAGAATGGATATGGATGACGTCAACGCCGCCACGGCGAGCAACAAGAAAAACAGGATACAAAAAAAGTATCCGCCGGGCATTTGCTGGAATACATTGGGCAGGGTGATGAATACCAATCCAGGCCCTGCGCCCGGCTCGATGCCAAATGCGAATACGGCCGGAAAAATGGCGATGCCGGCCAATAGCGCTATTCCCGTATCGGCGATGGTAACCTGAACGGCGGTTGTGGCAAGATTCTCTTGCTTACTCATATAAGAACTGTAGGTGATTAAAGTGCCCATGCCCAAACTTAATGAAAAAAACGCGTGTCCCAAGGCGTTCAACATCCCTTCACCGGTCAACTTAGAAAAATCGGGCTTGAACAAGAAAGCTAAACCCTCGCTGGCTCCTGCCAGTGTGACCGCACGAATGTCCAGAATAATAATGATAACCAATAAAACAGGCATTAACAATTTTGATGTTTTTTCAATACCCCCTTTAATGCCGGCCAAAACAATCCAACAGGTCAGACCCATAAATATAAATTGCCAGAAGATGGGTCTGGCAATCTGACTGATGAACCCCCCGAAAATTCCTTCCAGGTCGGCTGGATTTTTCCCTACAAACGAATTGGTAATCGCTTTAAACAGGTACTCCAGGGTCCATCCGGCCACGACGCCATAGAAGGCCAGAATCATAAAGGCCGCAACAAGCCCCATTAATCCGGGGACGAACCAGAGGGTGCCGGGCGCCAGCTTTTTGAATGAACCGATTGCGTTTTTTTGGGCTTTACGACCGATGATAAATTCGGAAAGCACAATCGGCAAGCCGATCAAAACAATACATATCAGATAAACAAGGACGAAAGCGCCTCCTCCATAAACACCGGTAATATAAGGAAATTTCCATATATTACCGAGTCCTACGGCAGATCCGGCAACGGCTGCTATAATTCCTAACTTGCTGGTAAAAGAATCCCTTTGCACCACATCTTTGGTATCCATTTTCCCCCTCCTCTTTTATTCTGTGGCTATCACAGTCAGCAGCTTTCGAGTTACAGAAAGCAGCCTGATCAATTAGAGCGTCAATAGTTATGATGGCGTCGTAAAAAGTCCCATCTACGCCTTGTATTCAATTATATCGGACTAAAAAAATCAGTTTTTTATGTCCGCTGAATGTAACCGGTCGAGTAGTAAGGTTAGCAATAGCTGAGTAGGATATTGTGCTTTTGAAATATCTCATCATTTTTCCCAAAACGGACGCAGATTTTATTGGACAATTGGTAGAATTATTCTATTGGTATAATTAATTCAAATGATAAGAACTCCCTTTTTGTGGAAAGTAGCATAGAAAACTTATCATTGTATGTCAAACACAAAATGCCTGCATGATATTGTGGTTGAGTATCCTTTTTGAAATTCGTTGGATGGTAGTGTATC
>JAYEMW010000105.1:0-4532 GCA_034718555.1 Thermodesulfobacteriota bacterium | reverse complement strand
TTACTTTTCGTCATCTCTAACACTGAAGGTGTCAAGTCTTGACATTGGACTTAACTCCCCTCGCTCCTTGGAAGCGCTGTTTATCAAATCTTTGATTGACTTACCTTTTGAGGTAACTTACCTTTTGCGTAATCTTAGGGACGTTGTTGAATTCGTTGAATTAATTTCCTTTTTTTTGAACCGCTAAGGCGCGAAGAGCGCAAAGATTGTTTTTTAGACAGGATTTTCAGGATTTAATGGATTTCTTTGTTGCTTTCTCTCCTCCCAGATGAAGGAGAGAAAATTGCAATCCGCCTGCAGCGGAAAGGAGCATATTGTCCTTCGAAGGGAAAGGGACGTCCTTAAATAATTAAATAACTTTCAAAATAGCTCAAAGCTCAAAGGGAATAGTTGAAAGTTGAAAAATGCACGCATAAGAGCAATAGGGTATGCTGTAAACCCCGGTTAAATAGGTTCACTTCACGAACCTTGCTCTGCAATGTAACGAGGCATGCTTATAAATGTATTAACGATATTTGTTAATATTTTTTTGAACCGCCACGGCTCAAAGGACGCAAAGATGTTTATTTTTTATTTTCCTGATCATAATGGGTGATCAGGAAAATCGTAATGCCCTGACGGACAGTCTATCTGTTGTGCTTGTTCAGTCCAATGGATTATTAGTTCATATTTATTTCTTAAATCTCTCCATAAAGGCAGTCTCACAGACGCTCCCACTCGTCTAAAGGGATTTCTTTATTTATTCCCTGTTTAATTTCTTTTAGAAGCATCTTGATTTGTGGGGTAGAATAATCTTTGTTACTTGGTAAAGTGAGTGTATATGTGCCATAACGCATATAATGATGATGTCCCCCGGGTTCAGGTGGTTCAAATCCAAGTTTTCTTAGTTTCTTTATGAAATCTCTTCGCTTGCATGGCATCCATTTAGCCATGGGCGACCGCTTCCTCAATAACAGGCATTCTTTTATTCAAATTTATCCTGCCTATTACCGGCAATTTATCACCATGTCTAATCTTTACAATTAGCCAGCCTTCAAGGCTGGATTTGAGCTCCTCTTCACATTGATAAAGCGTTGCTTCAAAAGCTATCACCCCGGGGCATTTCGGAATCTTTCCAGAAAATGATCCGTCTTCAAGCTTGTCGTAAACGGCTTTACTCATAGCGTTATTGATGTATTCAATAAGCATATTATTTCCTCCACATAACAATGGTAATGTGGTGTAATTTAACCTCCATCACTCTCATTAGAATATCCAAAATTATATGGTATTTGTCAACCATTCTCTGTAAAAGTGTCATATACGAATTAAAAGTGAACTCATGGGAACCATAATCTAACACCAAAATAAATAAATGTGGGAAATCTTGGGGACGTTGTTGAATTTGTTGAATTAATCCCTTTTTTTTGGATAAAATGGACGGGTTCATATTTCGCCTGAAGCGTGACGCTGGTAAATAAAAATGGGGTCAAGTCTCCGTTTGACTCTTGACAGCTTTACCCTCTCTCTACGTGGGAATGGGGTCAAATCTCCGTTTAGCTCTTGCTCTCTTTGAGACCTTTGAATCTTTGGGACGTTGTTGAATTCGTTGAGAGAGGACATGGGTGTGAGAGGACATGGGTGTCACCCATTAAAAGGCTCTTTGTCAAGGAATAAACTTCCCTATTCAAGAAAAATTTGATTTTTTTTCTTGCAAAGTTACAGACTGTTAATTTGCTTCTTTTTGTTTGTGTTTATTTTTCTTTCTCTTTATGCACCCGTTATTTCTACGGTAAAGTTTCAGTATAACTTCACTGCACCAGCCTGCCTGTGCGTGCCGCACGCAGACAGGTCACCCATCAGGATCAAGGCATTATCGAATAAAGTTGGATTAACACTGAGCAATTATCTTTTCCGAACAAAAAATAATCCATCTGTTTTATAATATAGCCCCTGTCCGCTCATGCGGACCCAGAAAATCTTCGGTTCCATGCCGTGTCCAAGTGGTAAATACAGGTCTCATGGTTTATAGCCAAACCCTTTGTGGTTCACGACATAGGCAGTAAAGAAACTGAAAAATAAAAGGGTGGGACGGATGCCAATCAGACCTTATGGTTTTGCCAACACCTAAAGGAACCAACAGGATCACATCTTAAATATTTAATATTCGGTTTTTAATCTTGTCCACTTTTCTTTTCAGCCTTTTATCCCCTGCCACTTCTTCGGCAACTTTATTATATCTCACGGTGATGGCCGCACCAGATATACCACCAAAAAAACACCCAGCTCACTGCACGTGGCTCCACTGAGGTCTCTTGCCAGATAAATGGCAATCTCCCGAGATTTGTTGTTCTTGCGTCCTTTTTCCCGTATCTTTTCTTTACTGCATCCAGAATCATCGCTAACAGCCTCAAGGATCGTTTCAAGCGATGCTTTCGGCTTGAGTCTCTTTAGCTGCGGAATTTACTTTTCGTCATCTCTAACACTGAAGGTGTCAAGTCTTGACATTGGACTTAACTCCCCTCGCTCCTTGGAAGCGCTGTTTATCAAATCTTTGATTGACTTACCTTTTGAGGTAACTTACCTTTTGAATAGGGGCTGTCACATTATGAAGTTATGCCAGATATTCGCTTTCCAAATTCCCTCATAGCGTCAAGCGGGACATCCTTCAGTTTCTAAGGGTGAATAGAGGAAGTTGGTAGCTTTGTTAATCTAACGAATATCATAACGAAGAAATCGTCTTTCAAAGCAGGTTCTTGAAGTCATCATTGCTCAGACCGGCATCCCTAACAATACCAGCCATAGTGTAGGCATCTACTGGGTTCGCTCTGGGAATGGTGATAATTCTATCCCCGTTGGTCATTGCAATGTGCTTGCCTTGCCTGACAATCCAAAACCCTGTCTTTTTAAAAGCCTTCACCGCTCTCTGATGATTTATCCCGGGCAACTTAGGCATAGGCGATTTCTACGTACCGAGTTTCCTTATCAGTGGTAATTTTATCAACGGTCTCCAAATAGGCGCTAATGGCGTCTTTGACATTTTCCAACGCCTCAGCTTCTGACTTTCCTTGAGACCAGCAGCCAGGCAATCCGGGAACCCAGACAGAGTAACCTTCTTCTGTCTTTTTGAGATTTACTCTATACTTCATGAGGCTTTTCTCCTCCTTTTGACTAGGGGGCGTTGCTACTTAACTACAAAGGACATGATTATCAGGCCTACACAGTTGACAGATATAATGTAATCGTGGAATGAGGGACATCCTATGTTTATTTTTTTGGCACGGATTACACGGTTTTTTTGTTTTTGTTATTGTAATAAACATTCAGGCACCTGAATTTCTATTATGAACAATCCTTCGGAGAGGTAAAGACTTTGCGTTTTATTTCGACGCTTTCTCCGAAATTTATCAGGAGGCCTACTTCGATGCCGGTGGCTTTCAAGTAGTTAACCAATTGAAGGTCATAAAGGGTCAGGTCTCCGTTTGGCTCTTGCCAGTTTTACACTCTCTCAGTGCGTCTTTTCCATCCGTTTCTTGTTAATTCGTTAATTCGTGTTTGTTCTTTTCCTTGATTCGAGGTATCTGATAAGAAGTTTAGAGGGTCAAGGAAAAAAGAGGAAAATATATAACATTGGCGATTTTGCCGCTTTAATTGGCAACATTTCTCAAGTCCATCAATAGACATCGTCGTGGTTTCCGATATCCGCCAAGACAATGAAAGTTTTTCCGGTTTCCGGTTCATTTTCAAAGGTAAACACGATGCGACAGTCATATTCGACCTCGCAAGCCCAAAGTCCACTCAGCTTACCATGTAGCTTATGGGTTTTAATCTCAGGATCAAATGGTTCCATCGAGAGCTTTTCCAGCGTTGGAAAAATCTTTTCCTGCACTCCAGGGTTTTTCCGTGTTGCTTTTTTGAACCCTCTACGAAATCCGTTCGACCAAGATAACGTGTACATCACTCTCCCAAGAGGTCTCTTTTGAGCTCTTCGATGGTTCCGTACTTTGCCCGTTTTTCCCTTACGGCTTTCACTGCTTCACGGGCATTGGCTGCAATCTCTTCACGCCTGTCTTCAGCAAGGCGCCTTTTTATTATCTCAATAATTTCTTCGCGGTCATCAAAGTGTAGAGATTCAACAGCGTCAAGAGCCTTTTGAAACGGTGTTTCTTGATGAGTATTCATTAGAACTCCCTTTGGCGGAATCTTGAACCGCCCTTAAAATTCTATACTATATTAGGGGTCCCGTCTTGAAAGTTGAATAAAATGCTTAAAATAATGGGGGACATCCTACTTAACTGCTTTTTTCTAAATATCCCAAATTCCATCATAGGTGTCAATAAATCTTTTACCTTGTAAAAGGTCGGAATGGGGTCAGAATGGGGTCAAGTCTCCGTTTGACTCTTGCCAGTTCGTTGAATTATTCCCCTTTTTTTGAATCGTTAAGGCGCAAAGGGCGCTAAGAGGGTTTATTCGGCACGGATTTCACGGCTTTATGTCTTTTTTGTTGTTGCACTAAGAATTTAGGCACCTAAATTCTTAGTGCACACAATCCT
>JAYEMW010000104.1:0-22627 GCA_034718555.1 Thermodesulfobacteriota bacterium | reverse complement strand
TTCCTTGCGGAGCGCTTCATTTACAACATTGCTTCTCTTTCCCACAGACACTAACATTTCCAAATCCCGGCAGATCCCCTCCTCGATGAGAAAATTGAGTTTTTTAGAAGTTCTTCCCATTTTTTACCTCTTTTTGGACGAATAGGCTTGATTTCTGTAATGGGAATTGTGCATTTCTCTATTAGGATACCTTATCTGTTTCCCTGTTCTATGCCGGAAGAAATAGTGCCTGATCAGGCAATTTAAAAAACTTCCCTGTCTGCGTTTACATTGCGCAGTTTTGTTAACTTGAAATAGATATTTTCCATGGAAATAAGCTCATCATGTGTACCCTGTTCAGCTATTCGCCCTTGATTCATAACGAGGATCCTGTCTGCCTGCTGAATAGTTGATGGTCTGTGTGCAACAATAAGGGTGGTTTGTTTTTTTGAGAGGGCAAAAATAGACTCTTGAATCAAACGCTCTGTCTCTGGATCTACACTGGATGTAGCTTCGTCCAAGATTAAGAGGCGAGGCTTGTAGGCTAATGCACGACTCAGGGCCAGAAGCTGACGTTCCCCTGCAGAGATAGTTGCTCCTCCTTCTTTTATTTCATGGTGCATCCCATCTGATAGTTGATTTATAAATTTATAGGAATTGCCCTGTTTGGAAATCTCTTCTAACATTTCCCCTGTCATGTTTCCATCACCAAGGGAGATGTTTTCTGCAATATCACCTGCAAAAATAAAGACATCCTGCATAACAAGACCGATATTAGAGCGGAGCTCATTTATATCCCATTCTCTGATATCAATACCGTCCAAAAGAATGTTTCCCTTCTCATAATTATAAAATCTTTCTAAAAGGTTTATTATTGTTGTTTTTCCTGATCCAGTAGCTCCAACAAGGGCAACCATCTGACCAGGCATAATCTCAAAGGATATATCATCAAGGACCGGGAAGCCTTTCCTGTAAGAGAAAGACACATTTTTGAATTGCAGGCGGCCTTCTATCTTGTTGGGCCTTTTTGGCGCATCTGTTTGGTGTATCACTGTTTTCTGGCCCATAAGGTCGAAAATTCTCTCCATTGATGCCATGGCAGATTGCATAATATTAAATTTCTCTGAAATATCCCTTATGGGCTTGAAAAACATCTGTATATAGCCAATAAATGCAACAAGTGATCCAAGGGTGAGCTGTTCTTCTAATACCTTCCCTCCTCCATACCATATTATCAGACCAATGCCTATAGAGGAAAAAACCTCTATTGATGGCATAAATACGGCAAAAATTTTTATCTGCTTCATACTTGCTTGATAATTTTTCTGATTAATGTCTTTGAATAGATCAAGCTGGGATTTTTCCTGGGCAAAAAGCTGGATAATGCGTATACCTGTCAGTCTCTCCTGGAGAAATGCATTTATTGATGCTATGTGTTTTCTTATCTCCCTGAATACGTCCCTGGCCTGTCTGCTGAAAAATAATGTCAGCCAGAAAACAAAAGGCAAGAGGGCAAAAGAAATCATTGCCAGTCGCCAGTTTAAATAGATTAGCACTCCTATTATGCCTGATAGAAGAAAAATATCCTTAAAGACAGTTATAAGGACGGATTTGAACATTTCATTCAGGTTTTCTATATCATTTGTTGCCCTTGTGACCAGTTTTCCGACAGGATTACCATCAAAATATTTAATGGATAAAGCTTGAATTTTGCCAAAGAGATCCATTCTGATATCGTGCATCATATTTTGGCCGGTCTTCTCAAGAAAATAATATTCCCAGTAATTCAAAAAAAAGGAGCTTCCAATCAAAAAGATAATAAACACACCTATTAACAATACGCCGTTAAGGTCTTTTTGCTTTAATTTAGACATGGTATCACGAGAAAGCCTTTCCAGATTTTTAACGGATATATATGCCTTTAAGCCATTTTTTTTGATTGCACCATTGCTGTTTTCAAGGCCTACTCTTTGCCTTAATTCATCCGGTATTTTGTAGTATTTTTCCCTGCCGATTAATCCCTTTTCCTGATATAGACCAAGGTCTTTCCGGTCAATTTTCTTTAGATTTGAATTTGAAATAAAACTAAACCCTTCCTCAGTCTCCAGAAGGCGCCTGTATTTTTTGTTAAAATCATCTCCCATGTTGCCTGAAGCCTCAGAATAGTTGACCGGGTAAAAGAAAGATAAAATATACCGGTCAATGGCAATTTTTGGAAGGTATGGGATAGAGAGATCAAAGGCGGTAATCATAAGGATTAAGGACAGGGCGATGAAAATAGTCTTCTTATATGGTTTTGTATAGGGTATAAGTTTTTTTAAGAGACTGAGGTCATAAAATTTACCAAGCTGTCCCTCTTCCGTATATCCATAATCAAAATGCATAACTATATCTTACTCTCCAATTCCTCACTCAATTCCTGTCTTTCGTAAAGTCCGGCATACTCTTCCCCTTTTTCCATAAGGGCTGAATGATTGCCTTTTTCCACCAGATTTCCTGCCTTTAGCACATAGATGATATGAGCTTGCCTGATAGTTGAAAGCCGGTGAGATACAATAATGTTTGTTTTACCTTTTCTATTTAGCAGGATGTTTTTTAATATAAGGGCCTCGGTCCTGGTATCTACCTGGGAGAGTACATCATCCATAATAAGTATAGATGGATTAGAAATAAGGGCCCTTGCTATGGTAAGTCTTTGCCTTTGTCCTCCTGATAGGGTAATGCCCTTTTCTCCTAAAACGGTGTTAATACCCTCTGGAAAAGAGTCAATATCTCCGGCCAGTTGAGATACCTCAATGGCATTCTCAATGACCTTGGGCTTTATTTCTTTTCTGCCGAAGATAATATTGTTCAGTATGGTGTCGGAGAATATATGTGTCTCCTGTGTCATAAAACCTATAGACTCTCTCATATGCCTAAGGTCCATATCATGTATAGGGGTTCCATCAATAGTTATCATCCCCTTTTCTGTGTCCACCAGCCTGGGTATTGTCTGTATGAGAGTGCTTTTTCCTGAGCCTACTTTCCCTACAATTGCTGCAGTTTGCCCGGCCTCTATAGTGAGGTTAATGTTATTCAGCGCAGGATTTTTCTCATTGGGGTAGCAAAATGTTAATCCTCTGGCCTGTATAAGTCCCCTTAAGAAGACTTTGGAAAGATTAGATGTTTGATTTGCAATCTCTGGAACCTCATTTAGTATCTCATTTATTCTCTTCATTGATGAAGAGGCCCTTTTTATCATATTGGTGACCCACCCAAGGGCCATAATGGGCCATGTTAGAAGATTAAGATAGCTGATAAAGGCCACAAAATCACCAGTAGTTATATCTCCAAGAATGGCAAGTCTTCCGCCAAACCAGATGACCATGGCCAGCCCAAGGTTAGTAAATAATGTCATCATAGGAAAAAACAGGGCGATTGTCCTTGCTAAATTAATATTATTATTTACATATTCTTTTCCCCTGTTTTCCACCCTGGTATATGCCCATTTCTGACGATTGTATGATTTAATGACCCTAATACCGGCAAACGCCTCTCTAACTGATTCGGTGAGTCCGGAAAAAGTCTGTTGTACCAGTGTAAACTGTTTGCCTACCCGCCTGGTTATAATAAGGGTAAAGTAAAATATGAAAGGCGTGGGGATGATAGAGATGAGGGTTAATTTTAAGTTGATATAAGACATAAATCCAATTGTTGCCAGGCCCATTACAACGCCGTCTGTCATTGCAATCAGCCCCATTCCCGCAGCCATTCTAATGGCATCAATATCGTTAACAGCACGGGCCATTAAGTCGCCGGTTTTAGTTCTCCAGTAAAAGGACACAGATAGGGTTTGGAGGTGTTCATAGAGCCTAATTCTTAAGGCCTTTTCCACCTTCCTTGAGTGGCCGATTACAAGGTAGCGCCAGATATATCTAAAAGTTGCTATGGCAAGGGTAATTCCAACTATTAACATGGCGTACATAAACAACAAGCGGTAGTTTGCCTTTCCAAAGGTCAGACTATCAATTGAATTTTTAATAACGATAGGTATAAAGAGCTGCAGAAAATCCACCACTAAAAGGCTTAAAAGACCCAAGCTCAATGCTGTTCTATTTTGAACGAAATATATCTTAAGCGGTTTAAATTCTGACAACATAATGAATCTATTATTGGAGCTTAGGTATTTTGCCACAAAGGCACTAAGTCACAAAGATTATGAAATAATTACATACCATTGCCTATATATCAGTACAGGGGAATCTCTTTTTGTTTGGCCGCAACACACATAGCCTTAGAGTGTATAAGGCATTCCTGTTTGTTTCTCTATGTAAAGGTAAGGGCTCACTCAAAAATAACTTCACATTTCAGGCGCCGATACATCCCGCCTGACTGCGTTGTGAAAACTCGGAATATTCCAGATATTCCTGCGTTTCCACGCCTTGTCAGGCGGGCGTCTCAACACCTGAAATTGTGAACTTATTTTTTCGTGAACCCTAAGCAGAACCGTGTATCTTCTATGGTAAAGACATAAGAGAATAACCTTTAAATTTTTCTGTGCAGAATACTTAATGTTATCTGCACCCCATGAAATGATGCATATTATTTGCGGCCATTCAAAAAGATATTCCCCTGTCCTGACGGTCTTTATATCTCTTATTCGACCTATAAGTTTCTTTCATTAATAATCCTGAACTGAAGCGAAGCGCCGGGGTCATTTGCTGAGTAGTTACTTTTTTTGTTTGAAAGGGCAAATCTGGGATAGGATCAGGTTAATCTAACTATAAACACCTGCGATTGGGCTTTTGCAAAACGGGCAATGGCCATCTTCGATTGTATTTTTTAGAATAGAATAACCCCACCTTTCAATCAGTAAATTACCACAATTATAGCAGTATGTATTTTCATTGCCCATTCCAGACACATTTCCCTCATAAACATAATGAAGGCCTGCCTGCAGTCCAATTTCCCTTGCCTTATGCAATATCTCTATAGGCGTTCTTGGAAGGTTTGTCAATTTGTAGGTTGGATAAAACTGTGAGATATGCCAGGGTATATCTTTGTTTATACTTGATATAAATTCTGCTATACGGCTGAGCTCTTCTGGGTTATCGTTGTGCGTTGGGATGATCAGGGTTGTTACCTCTGTCCATATACCAAGTTCATTGGCAAGTTTTATATTCTCCAAAACAGGTTCCAGGCTTCCGCCGCATATCTCTTTGTAAAATCTATCGGTAAAGGCCTTTAAATCAATATTAATACCATCCAGGAAGGGGGAAATTTCGTTTAAGGCCTCCGGGGTCATAAATCCATTACTTACAAAAACATTTTTAATGCCCTTTGTTTGCGCCAATTTTGCTGTATCATAGGCAAGTTCGAAGAATATGGTGGGCTCAGTGTAGGTGTAGGCGATAGACGTGCAACCAGCGCTTTCTGCCTCTCTAACAATTTCTTCGGGCTCCATTTTATTGCCCACGACATGCCCTCTATTTTCTCTTGGCGATTGAGAGATGTCAAAATTCTGGCAATGCTTACAGCTTAAATTGCAACCCACTGTGGCAATAGAATATGCAGTTGAGCCTGGATAGAATTGAAATAGAGGTTTTTTTTCAATAGGGTCTACGTGGGTTGCTATGATCCTATCATATACGAGACTGAAAAGTGATCCGCCCCTGTTTTGTCTTACCCCGCAAATTCCATAATTCTCATCTTTTATTATGCACCTGTGATTACAAAGATTACATTTTACCTTTTTGTTTGTCAGCTTTTCATACAGCATGGCCTCTTTCATGATGTCTACCTTTTGTTTAAGTAATTTTATCTATCCAGGTTGTTTAGGCTGAAGGCTTTGGCTCGGTTATTTTATAATTAAAGGGTTATCCTGTCACCAGGCTCCGGCAATATTACATTCAATGGTCCTGCTATATCTTTTAACTGCTCCATGCTGTCAAACACCTTCTTTCGTGTTTTCCTTTGGATGTGAACCAGCGCCAGATTAGATGATTGACTTTCATTAGCCATCTTAATTGCCCCTAAAACAGTCCCATGTCCAAAGATCTCGTTTTCTATGCTGAATGTCTCTTGTATAATGAGATCGCAGTCCTTGGTTAGGGACAGGCTGTCAGGCGTAGGGCTCCCATCTCCGCTATAATAAATTGATTTACTAAGGAAATCTATTCTAAGGGCGAAATTTTTCTGTGAGTGTTTGGTTTCTGCGCTTTTTAGTTTGAGGCCGAAGGACTCCACATCTTTATTTGACTCTATTTCAAGAAAAACCAACTGGAACTTCAATTTTTTATAAAACCTTGGATAGGCAAGATCAATGGACTTTAATACTATCTCTTCTACCCCTTTCTGGCCTATTATTGTTAATGTTTTCCTGCGCCCCTCTTCTAAAAATCTAACCAGCATGGCGGGCAGGCCTAAGAAATGGTCACCATGAAAATGGGAAATCCATATGCCGTCAAGTTCGTCAACTGCCAAGTCCTCTCTCCAGAAACCGGTAGGTGCGGTAAATCCGCAGTCAAGCATTAGGGTGACGGTGGAAAGGTCATTAACAAACCTGGTTAATATTGATGTGTTAAAAATTTTTTCATCAAAGGCCTCCCCAACGCCTAAAAAAACTACCTCGATCATAAAGCCTCCAAGTCCACTATAATTTATTCAAGCTGTCTTGCCGTAGTTTAAATCTCTGAATTTTGCCAGTAGCGCTCTTGGGTAGAGATGCAACAAATTCAATCCATCGTGGATATTTATACTTTGCAATTTTTTCTAAAGCCCATTTCTTTAACTCCTCTTCCATTTCCTTGGAGGGCTCATACCCCTGGCGGAGCACAACAAAGGCCTTTGGTTTGATTAGTCCCTTTTCATCTGCATAACCAATGACAGCGTTCTCTAATACTGCAGGGTGTTCTCTAAGAGAATTTTCCACTTCTAAAGGAGAGACCCATATGCCTCCTACCTTAAGCATGTCATCTTCCCTGCCTGAACACCAGTAATAGTTGTCTTTATCTACATAGTATTTGTCACCGGTATTTATCCATTCCCCTAACATGGTTTGGCGGGATTTTTCACGCTTTCTCCAGTAAAATTGTGCCGCACTTCCCCCTTTAACCATTAGTGTTCCTATCTCTCCCTTGGCTGCCTCAGCGCCCTGATCGTCTACTAATTTTAATTCATATCCAGGCACCGGCTTCCCTGTAGATCCAGGTCTGATATCCCCTGGTTTATTAGAAAGAAATATGTGGAGCATCTCTGTTGATCCTATTCCATCTAATATATCAATACCGTAACGTTTTTTCCATTTGTGAAAAATTGCTGATGGTAATGCCTCACCTGCAGAAACACAAAGGCGGACCGAGGAAAATACATGGTCGGCATTAGGGTCTTGATCCAAGTTATTTTCTCTGTCTATATGGGACTGGTGCTCCAGCATCTGGCCATAAAGGGTAGGAATCCCAAAAAAAACCGTTGGTCGAAATTTCTCCAGGTACTGGAACATGATTTCCGGGGTTGGTCTATGGGGGCTGAGTACGGCTGAACATCCGGCATAGAGAGGGAAGTACATCCCATTTCCTAATCCATAGCCGAAAAACAACCGCGCTGCGGAAAGACAGATATCATCTTCTGTAAGCCCTAATACACCTTCTGCATAACCCTTTGATGATACTACCATATCATATTGAGAGTGGATTGCTCCCTTTGGAGACCCAGTAGAGCCTGAGCTGTAAAGCCAGAACCCAACGTCATCACGGGTAGTAGCGGCGGTTTTAATTGTGGCAGGTGCGCTTTTATATTTCTGCCTGAAGGGTATTCGTGCACCTCCAACCTCTGAGATCACAATAATATCACGGAGATATGGTAGATCACCATCAATCCCGTTTATTAGCGGAAGCAATTCCTCAGATACGGCAAGCAAACGTGCCCTACTATCGTTCAGGTAAAATTCATAATCGTCAGGTGTAAGCATAGTATTAGCCGGGATCGGCACAGCGCCAATTTTGACGGCTCCCCAGAAAATTGCATAAAATTGGGGTATATCAAGCATCAACATCATCACCCGGTCTTCTATCCGCACCCCCCTTTCACGCAATGCATTGGCTGTTTTGTTTACCATTTTTTGGACATCATTGTAAGTATAATTACGATGCTCTGTGTGTATTGCAATTTTGTGACCTTTCCCTTGGCGAATGTTTCGGTCAATAAAGTAATCCGCGCTGTTAAACAAATCTTGTGTCATGGCATGTTGCATTACCAACTCCTTTTGTATTTTTTAAGACAAGTAACCCAAGAAAAACAACGAGCCCGGCAATGAGGAATAAAATTCGAAAGCCCGCCCAATCGCCAATATACCCCAAAGCAATAGATCCCGCAAGTGTTCCACCATCTAATCCACCGGTAAAGACCCCATTAATTTTTCCACGGATATTGATAGGTTCCCCACGTATAGCCAAAGAGTTCAGGCATGGAAATAAAAAACCATGCCCACACCCTGACATAATACCGGAAATTGCCAATATTAAATTTCCATTGAGAAGTGCCAAAATGATAAGACCGACTCCAGTGAGGATAAGGGCATGGGGGATAATCTTTTTCTCCCCTACCCTATCCGCAATTTTTCCGCCAATAAGTCTTGTAAGGATTGCCGCAGTAGAATAGCATATATAATAAAGGGAAACAAAGGCAATGTTCATCTCTTTGGCAAAAGGGGCAATAAAACTTCCAGAGGCTGACAAACTGAATCCAAATATGAGGGACAAAATGGCAATAACTGTAATTTTTTTCTTTTTAAGGATTGAAAAAAACGATTGTTGTGCCGTCCTGGCGGTCTGGGTATAGGATTCCGGGAGAAAGATCTGAATTAACAGGCCAAGGGTGGCTATTGCTGCAGAGGCAAAGAAAAACGCAGGGAATCCATACTTATGTATTATTAATTCACCGATTGCCGGTCCTACGGCAAGGCCTGTTATACCGGAAAGACCAAATATGCCGATTCCCTCATTTAATCTCTCTTTTGGTATTATATCTGCAATATAGGTAAATGCAGCCGTGAAACATACAGCAAGGCCTATGCCATGGAAAATACGTATTAAGATTAGCGGTAAATAAAAATTGGATAAATTTCCTTGAAAAAAAAGATAAAAAAGAGGAAAGGAGCTCATAATGATACTTCCAACTGTATAACTTCGCTTTCTGCCTATCCTGTCTATCATATCGGAAATCCAGGGGCGGAAAATTACAGCGGAAAGGGCAAAAATGCCCATAATAATACCTATATCTGACTTGGTACCTCCGTGGTTGGATATAAAAAAGGGAAAAAGAAAAAACATTCCAAAACTTGACACGGTTAACAGATTCACAAAGGACATGGCAATAAATATTGGACTGTATAGCATTTAGCTTGGTCTTTTAGGGATATTCATTGATAGTTTTCAACCTGTGCGGTTAGCTTTAAGCCATTAGTCCCGCCTGGGGCGGGATTCAATATTCTCTTTATCTCATTGATCTGTTGATTAAGTTCTCTGAAATCTCTCATTTCCATCCCTTTTTATTGCTAATGGCTAAGCGCTAATGGCTAACCGCACAGATTGATAGTTTTTAGATTTTCAATAGCCGCCAAACTCCTCTATTTCCTTATTGTCTGCTACTGTTATCCAGAAATTGGTAAAATTTAATACGGCCTTTATCTTTTCTCCTTCTTCGTTTGCAACTTCCTTGTTTTTAAAAAAACCTATACGGAGTCTTATCCAGCCTTTCTTTTTTATATTTACCCTTGTGATATATGGGCTATATCCGGCTTTGAAAAGTTTGATTGCAATAAAATTAAGTTCCTTTGCGTTTTTATTCGTAACGGATAAAATATTTATTACCCACTGACCATGGGTAACATTTTTTACACGTTTTTTTAATTCCTTTAAGGGAAATATTTTCAGGGACATGCCCTCTGAAAGCGTCATATCCGGGGAGAACTCTCTTAGGTTTAATGATCCGATTTCATCCATATTGTAACGATACAATACGGGCCACTTAAAAGGGTCTCCATATACTTCCTTTTTTGCCGCTATGGTTAAAAGGCTATCACCTTTTTTAACGGTATAGTACGGGGTCTCGCTTTTTTTTACGGTTTCCTTTTCCAGCTTACCTGATTTGGTTTTTATTAATGGCTGTTTCTCCTGGGCTGTACTTTTAATATCTGCAATTCGCCCTGTTTCATCTTCTGCCTTTTCTTCCACATCCGTCAAAAGCGTTTCTTTCGGTTTATTTAGAGGACCTTCTTTAGTGACAAGGGTATCTTCCACTTCTCCTTTTTGCAGGTCTGTCTTGATTTTTTCTTCGTTAGTCGTTAATAAAGGCGCGGATTTTTCAGGGGAAGGTATCTGTATGGGTCTAACAATTTTTGCCGGCCTTGGGGCAGGTTGGGGCGGTTCTTCTTCCCTTGAACAGTCTGAAAAGATAAACAATGGCACAATTAGGATATATAATATAGCAGATGAAGCCTTCATGATTACCTCCTCTAAATAAAGGTATAAAAAGTTTCAGGCTTAATAAGTTTATTCATAGTAAATACAGATTATTGATGAGTTGCAGTATATGTCTGTGAACCGGCATATTCGGCATCACAATAAGAATCATATCCATCCCAGCTGATAACAATTTCAGCATTTTCGCTATCTAAAAAAGTTCCGATGAATGTAAGGGTGTCCTCATCTAAAAAACTTTCATATTCTCCGGTAAAGGCATTATTTTCTATTGGAAAGCCCGGTTGACTGCCAACTACAACTCTTTTTGTATATGGACCGGAGCATTTGGCGCCAACAAAATCCCCGCTGTATGTGACGGAAAATTCTGTTACAAAAGGTGGGTCACCACTAACGGTAAAGGAGATACCATCTCCGGACCAGATATCCTGGAGGTCCCAGGTTATTAATCCCAGGGCTTTTCTTAGTATAACGAGTGCATCGCCTACAGTAATTTCACCATCCGGACTTGGCTGTCCCTGGGCATCAAGGGGGGCAACATCTCCATGCTCCACATCCTCTTGCGTCTGTGCTTCAAGCCCGAGTGAAAATCTCAGGCATACCAGGGCATCTCCGACCTTAATCTGCCCATCTCTGTTTCCCAGTGGCGCCACATCACCATCTGGAATTGCAGCAAATATAACAGGTATGCCGGCCAAAAGAACTATAATAAATACAATAGCCCTATATATCAGTTTTGTTTCTTTCATAGTACATCCCGCAGCAGTTTCCATCTTTTATCTCTCTTATCACATCTTCCATAATTTTAATAGGGTTAAAAAAATTGTATTCGTTCAATAAGTAGGGAAAGTACTTTTGGTACTGATAGATACCCGCCAACTGGATTCCGGCTTTCGCCGGAATGACAGGCGCTTATCTATCTCGTCATTCCGTCTGATCCCGGATCGGGCCTGCCCCGTACCGGATACGGGGTCCGGCATGACGATTTCGAGATTTTTTGAGATTGTCATTCTTTATTGATAAAATTTAGCATACCCTTAATCGAATTTTTGATAAAGTATGTCTCTCTCTGTCTTATTTTAGGGTCAAATTGATTAAAAAAGCCTACATGGGAATCCTTGACAAGGATTTCTTCAAAGATTTCTTTATCTCCCAGATTAAGACCTTTTCTTTTCCTTTCTTTTATTATATCTAACCAAAGGCCTATCTGTTCCTTGGCCATGCTCAGAAACTTACATGCATTACCGAGAAAGCCGTAATGCCCATAGCATATTTTATTAGGGGCCAACTCTGCAACATGAGAGATGGAGCTTAAGGCTATCTGTGGCCTGAATGGAGGGGGAGTTGCCGGTCTGATAAAGAGATTGCCATTTAATGGTATATGGACACCTGCAACTTCACCGGCGAATAAGAGATCATTAAACAAGAAACTCATATGATGAGATGCATGGCCTGGCGTCTTCACTAACCGGATATTGTAATCCTTCCAATTAATATTGTTTTTCGTGCAAATTGTTTCCCTTGCAACAGGTAATGGTTTTCCATACGCAAGCGCCAAATCCCCCAGGACATCTAAAGAGCCTTCCCATAGTTTTTCAGGATCAGCAAGGTGGTCTACAGCCTTAGGGTGGCAAACTATGGGAGATCCTGGATAGGCCCTTGCCAGGTCTCCGCATCCTCCTCCATGATCGAGATGGATATGTGTAAGAAAAATATAATCAATTTTCCTGACCTTAATCTCAAGTAATGCATTTATTAGAACATTTATAGTAACAGAGGGACCGGGATCTATTATTATGGCGCTGTCTCCCTTCTTGATTATCCAACTGCTTATGAAACGTTGAAACCCAGGTAAGGGCAAGTCAAGGTCTATTAAAAAAAGATTTTCAAGGATTCTGTGTACTGCCATTTATCTCATTATACGGGAAATTCAAATATTGCCGCCTCCCCTAATTCTTCCTCTATTCTCAATAATCTGTTGTACTTACATATTCTCTCCGATCTGCTAAGAGAGCCGGTTTTTATCTGACCGCTGCCCGCAGCCACGCTCAGATCTGCAATGAAGCTGTCTTCCGTTTCTCCGGAGCGGTGGGAAACAACTGTTTTCCAGCCTGCCTTATGGGCCATTTCAATAGCCTTCAGGGTCTCTGTGAGTGTTCCAATCTGATTAAGTTTAATCAAAACTGCATTTGCAGAACCTTCCTTAATGCCCCTATCTATCCTTTCCGGGTTGGTCACAAAGATATCATCTCCTACAATCTGAATCTTATCTCCCAGCCTTTGCGTCAATACTTTCCAGCTATCCCAGTCATCTTCGTCAAGACCGTCTTCCAGGGAAAAGATAGGATAACGCTCAATCCAGTCTGCATAGAAATCTACCATCATCTCTGAATCCCTTTGTGATTTATCAGACATGCTGAATATATATTTACCATCTTGATAAAAAGAATTTGCCGCTGCATCGAGTGCCAAAACGACATCTTCTCCAGGTCTGTAACCGGCTTTTTCTATTCCATTCAGTATCATCTCAACTCCCTGCTCATTTGAGGACAGATCCGGGGCAAAACCACCTTCGTCACCGACACCGGTGGATAATTTATTATCCGAAAGGACCTTTGCAAGTGAATGAAATACCTCAGATCCGATTCTAAGGGCCTCCCTGAATGTTTTGCCTCCCTTAGGCACAATCATAAATTCCTGGAGATCCAGGCTGTTAGCGGCATGTTTTCCACCATTTACAATATTCATCATAGGCATGGGAAGCCTGTATGCATTTGTCCCGCCAATGTATCTGTACAGGGGCATCCCTAATGAATCAGCGGCGGCCCTTGCTACGGCAAGAGATACACCCAGTATAGCATTGGCCCCAAGTCTTTCCTTGTTTTCCGTGCCATCTAAATCAATCATGGTTTTGTCAATAAGTGCCTGAGAAAATGGGTCCATCCCTATTATTTCCTGAGAAATAATATTATTTACATTTTCTACGGCCTTTAATACGCCATTTCCAGAATATCTTTTAGGGTCCGAATCTCTTAATTCTAATGCCTCAAGCTTACCTGTAGAGGCTCCTGATGGAACAGCTGCTTGACCCCAACCACCGTCAGATAAACAGGCCTCAACCTCAATGGTGGGATTCCCCCTTGAGTCAAGAATTTCTCTTGCGAATATAATTTCTATTTTTTCCATAATAATGCTCCTTTCTAATTTTAATTATCAAAAGGTTACCTCTCTCTAAAGAATATTTTGATTGGGATATGATTAAACCCAAGGCGTTTCCTGAACTGGTTAATAATATACCTCTTGTAAGAGGAAATAACACTCCCTGGCCTGTTAACAAAAATCACAAAGACAGGCGGTCGAATTGATACCTGTGTAGAGTAAAAAAACTTAATGCTCTTTCCTCCCACATATGGTGGAGGATGATCTTCTATTATATTTCTCAGCACATTGTTAATAATCGGGGTAGCAACATTAGTATTATACTGAGCCCAGACATTGTCTATTAATGAAAAAAGCTTTCTGACCTTTTCTCCTGTAAGGGCGGAAATATTTAACCTTGGCACAAAGGGGATAAAACTCATTTGCCTGTCAATGGAATTATTCAATGAATTAATCAGGAATTTATCATTTCGTATAAGGTCCCATTTATTCAATGCTATGATCATACCACAGCCCTCATCAAGCGCATATCCGCAGATCCTTATATCCTGTTCATATATACCGGCCTTAGAGTCGATCAGGATAATGGAAATATGGGCCATGCTGATCATTTTTAACGCCTTAATCATAGAGAATTTCTCAATCCTCTCTTTAACCCTTGTCTTTCTCCTGATGCCTGCTGTATCAATAAACAGGTAGGACTGACCTTTTCTTTCAAAAGATATGTCCACAGAATCCCTGGTGGTCCCTGGTATTTCACTGACAAGTAACCTGTCAGATCCTATTATTTTGTTGATAAGGGAAGATTTGCCGACATTTGGCCGACCAATAAGCGCTACCCTTATATGTTCGCCATCTTTTTCCGTGGTTTTAAATGGTGGAAAATCTTTCGTTATCTCATCCATGAGGGCTGCAACCCCATATCCATGGGCTGATGAAACTGGAAATATCTCTTTGATCCCAAGGGAATAAAATTCCAGGCTTGTGTTTTTATGTTCCGGCCCGTCAATTTTATTTACAACATAAAAAACCTTTTTTTTGGACCGTCTTAAGATTGGAAGCAGCTCCTCGTCGCCTACAACAGGTCCTGCCTTTCCATCAAACATGAGTACAATGACGTCTGCTTCTTCAATAGCTATTCCTACATGCCTCTTGATTCCCTCTGCAATCGTACCCTGCTGAGAGGTATCAAACCCTCCTGTGTCAACAAGAAGGAATTCTACGTCCTTCCAGTTTATAGTTGAATACAATCGATCTCTGGTTACCCCAGGCATGTCATCTACAAGGGCATTCCTTTTTTTTGCTAATCTATTGAAAAGGGTGGATTTGCCGACATTAGGTCGTCCGACTATGGCGATAACAGGAAGCATAATTATAATAATGATAATATCTTAATTAGTGTTAGCATATAATTTATACTCATGAATTGAAACTGCCTATGTTCTTAGGAAGTGTTATGTAGAAATCATTTCCATTCTCTCTCGGTCTACAGCCGGTGAACCCTCCCTGGATATGGACAATATTATGAACAAAGTAAAGCCCATGTCCTTCTCCATCCCTGGTATTATTACTGGATGCTCTATATCCATCTTCAAAAATAAGTAAGGCCTCTTTTGTAGTAATAGGCTTTCCCGTGCTAAAAAGAGTAAACTTAATTGCATTCTGAATATCATCGGATTCCTTGCCAATCAAGTCAACCCTGTAAGAGATATATTTTCTGTACTTGCCGTTCTTAAACAGAACAGGTTTGCAGTATTTCAAGGCATTAGAAAGCAGGTTAGCGAATACCTGGGCAGTAAGGCCTAAATCAACAAGGAGGGTTAAGTCTTCCTCTGAGGGCACTTGAGAATGCGCTATTATCTCTATTTCCTTATCTGTCAATCTTTTTCTATAATACTCAAGCTCTGGTAAAAATACATCTGTCAAAAGATTGTAAGATCGTCTTTTGAGTACATAACCTCCTGCCTTAAAATGTTCTCCCCGAAAGAGTGTTTCAAGGAACAGGCTTAAATGATTAAAGCGGGTTTCAAATTCCTTGATTTTATCCACCATATTATGATGAATGTTATGGAGATTATCAATTTTTTGACCAATATTATCTTTTAATAGGTTGTTTTTTTGATCATAGCTTTCGGAAAGTGCAGATTTGATTTTTTCTAATTCTGAAAAATGTCTTTTCAGGTTTTTTTTCATATTTATCAAAAATGCCTTATAATATAAATTGGGTGTAATGACATTATGCTCAATGTCTGCAACAAGCTGATTAATAAAACGGATATGTTCTATATTTTGGTTAAAACCAATCTTATTATGCATGTTATAACCGATCCTGTTTGCATACTTCTGAAAAAAAAGATATTCGTGGTCAGTCATTCTCTCTACAGGGTATATCTCTAACATTCCTAAAATTTGATTATCAAGGAACAGGGGCACCTTATCGCTCGAAATCCTTTTACCAATTATAGGAAAGATAAATGAATTCCCTGACCTGTAGGGGCTTTGATTAACTATAATATCCGGCCTGGCTACTTCAGGAGAATCCAAAAGACCCTCGGAAGTGCAGCACTGCATCATAAGGGCTTCATCTTCAGCCCTGATTGTGTAAATACAGCTCTCATGACCAAAAAAGAAATGCGTAACTGCAACTGCTATTCTATAAAGATGGTTCATAGAGGTAAATTCTTGAGCCAGATCATAAAAGGCGAAGATAGCCATTGCCTCCTTGTTCTTAAATTTATAGGCAATATAATCCTCTTTTTTCTGTTTCAAGAGCTGATAGGATGGATCCAGATCGTGATACAATTATGCCTCCTTAATTTAATTCTGTAGACTAATTATAGTAACAAATTTAAAAGATATTGGAAAGCTAAACTTGAAGTCCTTATAAGTACCTTTATAAACTACCTTTTATGGATTTAAAGGCTTTATAACAGGATATAAACATGTCTAAAAGAGAAAAATTCTGCAATAGAAAATGGGATGGAGACGCCTTTGAGCCACACCCATTCATATGGGATGAATTGGAGAATGAGAACCCGGAAAAAATTTGTACTAATTCCCTGGCAAGATACGAACATAAAAAAGGCTTTTCCTTGCCATTCCTAAACCAGGTATTTCAGGTTGTGCCAGGCAAGAGAAATATTACGCCTCTATATACATTTATTCCAACAATAAAGTCCTTTGAATTGGATTTAATAATACTAACCTATTTATTGAGATCACATCCAGTAGCTATAAACGGGGAAATGGTAAATGAAAAGCAGATTTCAGGAGGAGAGGCATTTTTTAGAGGGCCCCACGCCCTTAATACAGTCCCTATAAAGGAAAAATTCGGTGAGGACAAGCAATCATTTTTATCATCAGGGGAAAAGCTTAGGGTTCACGAAGAAATAAGTTCGCAATTTCAGGTGTCGAGGCGCCCGTCTGGCAAGGCGTGGAAACGCAGGAATATAAGCATATTCCGAGTTTCCACAACGCAGCTAGGTGGGATGTATCGGCGTCTGAAATGTGAAGTTATTTTTGAGTGAGCCCTTAGTGGCGAGGTGAAAAAATTAGGAGATGCAGCCATTTGTTTACCGGTATTCCCGAGGGTGCCTGTGATTCTTATCCTGTGGGAAAAAGACGATGAATTTCCTGCAGAGGTAAATGTAAATTTTGATGCCACTATATCAAAACACCTGCCTCTGGATTGTATCTGGGCAATGATAAATGTAGTATCAAAATGGATGACAATGATTCATTGAGAAGTCTGCAAAACGTCCGGCATTTTATTTGCTGACGAGATACTGACATGGAACACGAGGATAAAAGCTTGAATAGTGAATTGTGGTGGCATCTTATTCATTATTCAAGCTTTTATCATAAGTCCTCTACTATTTTTTAAGTTGAGTTTCAAGAATATTAATCAGTCAGCTTGGCCCGACCATTATTCATAGTCTTTTTTCCGTCAGAGCACATTGTCTCTTACCATGCCTGTCTGCCGCTAAACAGACTATTGAAATACTCAAAAGACATTGGTTTACAAATTCAATTAAAAAGAAATAATCTGTAACGCATTCCTCAATATCACCAGGGCATCTCCAACTGTAATGGTACCGTCAGGGTTAGGCTTACCCTGGGCATCCAAAGGGGCCACATCACCATGTGCTACATCCTCCTGTGTAGGGGTCTCAAGGGCAAGTGCAAATCTGAGGGCCACTAAGGCATCTCCTACATTGACCTTTCCATCGCGACTGCCAAAGGGGGCTACATCACCATCTACCTTTACAATACACTCTGGTTGTGCTGTACGTACTAATCGAACATTGAAGTTAAATGATTCAAGGGTACGCATGGCCGCACCACCAGTATAGACAGCCCACGAATCATGGTTGTCGGACGAATTAGATGAACTTGCCCAATAACCTTTGGAATTATTATTAGGAAAATATTCTGTTTTTATCGATGGGGAGGAAGCACTATAATCTACCAGGGTGATCAGCTCATCAACTGTTGGTAAACGCCAATCTGAATGACCACAGAAATTGTCTTGGTTGATTTGTTGAATGTACGCAGGTATTTCATCAAAAGTATATTCATTATCCATATTGGCCAGGGTTTTTACTTCCCATATCAAACCGCTGTGATTATCCTGAACGCAACTGTGATTGCTATTATTAGCCGCAAGAAGACTACCTGAAGCATCCAGCTTGCTATAATCAAAAAAATCATAATATTTGTCACCACGTACAAGTCGAACAAAAAGAAAAAAATCCCGAGCATAATTCATCGTAACACCAAAATCAAAATTAACCCCCCAAGATTCCAGTATATATGGACGGGTGTCAATTTTGGGAGTACTCGTCCAGTAACCTGGGGTTGAGGACATGGGATGGGTAGACTGAGTATGAGGAAAATATTCAGTATCAATCGATGGGTTGGTACATGATCTGTCCAAAATGCTGTTGAGCTCTTTTACCGTGGGAACACGCCAATCAGTATAGCCACATAATCCTGTTTGGTTAACCTGATGTTTATAATCCCAGGCATTGCTGAAGTTATAAACATCAGACATATTGGAAATTTTTTTTACTTCCCATATTTGTCCAGTAATATTGTTTTTAACCCCACTCCATTCACTGGCCGTATCCGGTAACTCTTCCCCAGTCGCACTGATTTTAGTAAATTTTTCACCAGCATAGCTAATATGAGCAAAAGCGAATGCTACAAATAAAAGTAGGGAAAAAGTTTTAATTTTCATCATTATTGTCTCCGTTCAGTTTATGTTTTTTGGATAAAGCCCTTGCCCTCAGAACAAGGGCTTTATCATTGACTCAATCGAGCAACGAATTTCATGAAAAGTTCTCCACCTTAACATAATGTAGGTATTTTGAGCTTGACATGCAATGATAAATTTTCTATGTTTTTTTCCACAAAAAGGAAAGTCTCTATAAATAGAGACTTTCCTCTAAGGTTGTCCTATAACGAATTTTAAGGTCACGCTGCCGTTCAATAGAATGAAGCAGTCCCGCCGTGGGGGATTGCGGCCTTTAGAAAGAGACCCCACGGTCCTGCAAGGTGGAAGCCATAATTAGAATTGCTGGCTAAGAAGGAGCTTGGCAGATTAAAGATGGTATGCAGGTTATTGTTTCATTAAAGTTTTACTCATTTTATGATTCGAACTTACAAAAGGGGGTGATTATCGACATAGAATTATTGTAGTTGTTTCTCGAAGAGAAGGAATTAAACGTATCTTAACCTAAAGTTATCAAATAAAGGAGGCAGTATTATGAAGCATAGAAAACTGATTTTTAACGCAATTTTGGTTATGGTTATTGGCCTTGTGTTTGTAGCTGGTCCTGTAAGTGCTGCTAAGCGGCGTTACGTATCTATTGCTGCCGGGTGGGTAACAGGGGCATATTTCCCCATGGCCGGCGCTATATCACGTATAGCATGGAAACATTTAAAGAAAGAAGGTATAAAAGTAACAGCAGAATCCTCCGGTGCATCTGTTGCAAACTCCAAGCTCATTGGAGCGGGTGATACGGATTTCGCCATATTGCAGAACGATATCGCCTCCTATGCCCACTATGGAAAGAAAGGCATGTTTGATAAACCTATCAAAAATCTGTTAGGTGTCTGCACCCTCTTTCCTGAGCATGTACAGCTTGTTTCACGTACAGATTCTAATATCAATTCAGTAGCTGACCTGAAAGGTAAAAAGGTTGCTATTGGTCCAGTTGGGTCCGGCACAACCGAAAACGCCAAGCAGATTCTTGAGGGCTGGGGGCTTAGCGTGGATGACCTGGCAAAGGCCGAGCAGCTTACAGCATCACAGGCGTCTGATTATATTAAGGATGGCCGGCTGGACGCAGCCTTTTTTACCGTTGCCGTGGGAGCAGCCGTAATCCAGGATACGGCTTTGTTAGTAGACTCAAAGATTGTCCCTATAGAAGGCCCAAACGTTGATAAGCTGATCAAAAAATATCCCTTTTATGCAAAACAGGTAGTACCAGGAGGGACATATAAGCGAAACGATAAAGATGTCCCTACTGTATCGGTAATGGCAATGCTTTCAGCCAGGGCCGACCTGGAAGATTCTATAGTCTATTCAATCATTAGCGCAATGTATGGAGACCTGCCTCAATTGCGAAAAGCCCATAGCAAGTTCAAGAATATTTCCGCTGAGACAGGCCTTGTAGGAATGAGTATTCCCCTGCATCCTGGTGCGGCAAAGTTTTTCAAAGAAAAAGGCATCAAATAGTCTTCTGATAACAAAGTCACGTGGTTTGAAAAAAGTGCTGGAGCGGCTAATAGGGCCGCCTCAGCACTTTGCTATTTATTAGGGTGGAGGTGTTGTTGTGTCTGCAAAGGAGATTCAGGACATAGATGCCAGCAAACGGATGGCAAAAGAGTCCGAGGCAGGTTCCCGATCACTGTCTGGTAGGGTTGGAGGACTTGTCGCCGGCATTGCCATAGCCATGTCATTGTTCCAGCTTTACACTGGATTTGCCGGTGAATTACCAGGCTCTAAACAGCTTTCAATACACCTCGCATTTGCACTGGTACTTTGTTTTTTGTTCTTCCCCGGCTTAAAAAAATCGCCTCGGCGTAGAATGACCATACCTGATATAATCTTAGCGATTCTCGCAGGCGCCTCTGCCTTGTATCTCTTTGTCAACTATGATCATGTGGTCACCTCGGTGGGTGACGCAGCGTCATACGATCTCATAATCGGGGCTGTTTTATTAATATTGGTCCTGGAGGCTACCCGTCGCAGTATTTCCCCTATACTCCCCATAATAACCATTATCTTTCTACTTTATGCCTACCTGGGACCTTATCTCCCTGAGGTCTTGGCGCACAGGGGTTTCAGGGTTAAACGCATCATAGATCATATATTTATGTCAGGAGAGGGTCTTTGGGGGGTGCCCCTCAGGGTTTCAGCAACCTTTGTCTTTCTATTTGTCCTGTTCGGAGCATTTCTTGAAAGGACAGGGGCTGGTGAGTACCTTATTAATCTTTCCTTCGCCCTCATGGGCAGATTCAGAGGAGGCCCGGCCAAGGCTGCTGTCGTTGCCTCATGTGCAATGGGTTCAATTTCAGGATCCTCCATAGCCAACACTGTTACAACCGGAGCCATGACAATACCCTTGATGAAAAAGGTTGGCTTCCAACCTCATGTTGCAGGGGCAGTAGAGGTTGCTGCGTCTACTAACGGGCAATTGATGCCGCCGATCATGGGAGCCGCCGCCTTTATCATGGCAGAAATAATAGGTGTGCCATATGTTGAAATCGTTAAAGCTGCCTTTATCCCTGCAGTTTTATCTTATACGGCAATCTTTTCCATTGTCCACTTAGAGGCAGTCAAGGAAAATATTCGCGGCCTTACAAAGGAGGAAACCCCACCGATATTAAAGACTCTTCTTTCCGGACTCCATTACATAATCCCTTTATTCCTTTTGATCTGGCTTCTTCTGGTGGTTATGTGGACACCCACTACAGCGGCTGCATGGTCAATCCTAACTGCCGCTCTTGTAGCAGTCGTCAACAACTATTACCGCGCCCGTATTGGCTTCCCTCGCCTGAAGGAAAAAGGAGTTGACAAAGATGACCCCGCATATGTTGACTATCTACAAAATTCTCACGGTTACTTTGTGCGACGAAGCCTAAATGAGATTATGGGCGCATTGGAAACGGGGGCAAGGAATATGGCAGGCATTGCTGCTGCCTGCGCCTGCTGCGGCATTATCATCGGTGTAGTTACTCTGACAGGGCTGGGGCTCAAGATGGCAACCCTTATTACTGAGGCGGCAGGCGGCAACCTGGTCCTGACCCTGATCTTCTCAGTGTTTGCTTCCATCATCCTTGGCATGGGTCTTCCAACAACCGCCACCTATATCATCATGGCGGCCATGACCGCACCCGCCATACTTACCATCAGCGCAGACCTCAATCTGGGACTGCCCATTGTGGCCGTTCATCTATTTGTTTTTTACTATGGTATAGTGGCTGACGATACCCCGCCGGTAGGTCTTTGTGCCTATGCAGCGGCAGGTATAGCCAAATCAGATCCAGTCAAGACCGGATGGAAAAGCTTCAGATTAGACCTTGCAGCATTCACCCTCCCATTCATGTTTATCTATAATCCCAAGTTACTAATGATGGGCACCAACTGGAAAGAACTCTGCTACATCATCCCGGTCAGCATTCTCGGCATGTTTTGCTGGTCTGTCTTTATACAGGGGCACTGGATAGTCAAGACCTATATCTGGGAACGATTTATATTTCTGGGATTGGCCTTCCTGCTGGTAAACCCCAACCATGTAAGCGTAGGTCGTTTTATTGTTAATCAGCATGTAGTCAATTTAATAGCAGTTGGTACAATGATTCTTATTTACTTTTGGCAGAGGTTTCGCAAGAATAGAGGGAACCATGGGTGATTACAAAAAAACACTATCTTGAGATCTGTATTTAAAAATATCTGGTGGTGGGCAGTGATAGCAGGATTTATCCTGCTAATCCTTACGATCTATCCCATTGACGTGTTTACG
>JAYEMW010000103.1:0-4648 GCA_034718555.1 Thermodesulfobacteriota bacterium | reverse complement strand
GCGCTTGCCAGAGATCAGGGAAAGCAGGATCACATTAATCAACTGGTAAAAGACTTGCTGGAGTCTATGAAATCCCCGTCCAAGGCCTTGCCTTCAGATGGCTGGACATCACCTCCATTAACCATGTGGATAATGGACCTTAAGGTACAAGGATATTCTCTGCAGGAAGGACAAGATCTGCTCCTCACGGCCGGCATTACTGACCACCTACTTCAGCACAGCCGAGCTCAACTAATAGAGAGGGTGCTTCTTGATAAATTGCTTGAGGAATTAAAGCTTGGGACCTCCAAATTGGCTGATAGAAATGCTGCGCTATCCCTCGGAAAAATCCTGGCCGCAAGGCTGATCCTTTCCGGCCAGGCAGTATATGCCGGCTCTCAGACTCAGGTTTCAATACGTCTGATTGAAACTGAGACCGGCCGAATAACCGCAGCGATTAACGAGTCTTTTGGAAGCGCTGTGCCGGTTTCCATCCTGGCCGAGACATTGTCGAAACAGCTTTTGGAAAAACTGAAAAAACTCTACCCCCTCCGCGGTAAAATATCAGAGGCAGAAGGCGAGGAGATCAGACTGAATATAGGACAAAAGGCCGGAGTCCTATTAGGAGACCGGCTCAAAGTGATTGATGGGGATGCAACCCTGGAGATCATCTCCGTTCAGCCTGATACAAGCCTTGCCAGAATGGTAAAGGCAAAAGGGCCATTGACAAAAGGTCTGCGCGTAGAGGCACTGCACGAGTTAAATTAATTTCACCGCAAAGACACATTATGGCAATTAAAGAAAGATAACTATTTAGCCGCAGATTCACGCAGATGAACGCAGATAGATTTAAATTTAAAGAAATTACGGATATTATTCTTAGAAGTTTTTATGAAGTTTATAATGATGATAATAAAAGAAAAAATATCAGCGCTAATCAGCGTAAATCTGCGGCTGAAAATTTCAAAGAAAAAAGCAAAAATAACTAATCCTCTGCGATCTTTGCGTCTTGCGGTGAAAAAACTTAGGGAGACATATAAATGCATAGGCATCTTAAACAAGCTCAAATATCTCAAATAATCATTTTATGCCTTTTCCTTACAATAGGCAGTGCTTTTCTTACTCCTGCCTTTGCCCAGCAGATTCAAAGGGTCGAAATCCCATCATCCCTCAACCCTGTTGGGTCAGGGTCAAGGGCACTGGGAATGGGCGGCGCCTTCATTGCCGTTGCAGACGATGCCACCGCAGCCTCATGGAACCCCGGCGGTCTCATTCAGCTTGAAACACCGGAAATTTCTTTTGTAGGCGCCTTCTTCAATCGATCCGAGGATAACTCTTTTGGCGCCAACCCGGAGTCCGCGGGGAAGCAGAGTATATCTGAAGAAAGGATAAACTACCTCAGCGCAGTCTACCCCTTCACCCTTTGGGGACACAACATGATTGTTTCTCTGAATTACCAAAACCTCTATGATTTCACCCGTGACTGGAGCTTTTCACTAACAGAGCAATCAGAGATAACATCTTTAACCCAGAATATTGATTACCAGCAGCAAGGAGGCCTCTCCGCCATTGGAATAGCCTATGGCATGCAGATTACCCCACAGTTTTCTTTTGGGTTTACATTGAATTTTTGGGAAGATGGCATCTATAATAACTACTGGGAACAGACCACCCGCCAGCAGGGCTCAGGCACTGTGCTCGGCAATCTATTTACATTTGAATCAATCACGAGCGATAAATATTCATTCAGCGGGTTCAACGTTAATCTTGGTTTTCTATGGTATGTTAATAATAAATTAACCCTGGGAGCAGTCTTCAAGACACCTTTTAAGGCTGATTTGAGGCATGAATCCACATTTATCTACTCTATAAATTATCCTGAACACCCGGAAGCATATTCATCGGATTCGATCTCGTCTATTGAGGATGAAAAACTGGATATGCCAATGTCCTATGGTATTGGGCTGGCTTACCGGTTTTCCGACCAATTTACCGCTTCTTTAGATATTTACAGAACCGAGTGGGGGGATTTTATACTTACTGATTCAAAAGGCAACGAGACTTCACCGATTACCGGTCAGCCCATTAGTGAATCAGACATAGGCCCAACCCATCAGGTGCGGATAGGCGGAGAATATCTCTTTATTAAACCAAAATATGTAATCCCATTGCGTGGTGGTGCCTTCTATGATCCGGCGCCCGCTGAAGGCAGCCCGGATGACTATTTTGGTTTCAGCCTGGGCTCAGGCATAGCTTATGGCAGGTTTATTTTTGATATTGCATATCAATATAGATTTGGAAATAATGTGGGGACATCTGTTTTAAAAAACCTGGATTTTTCTCAGGATATGGAGGAGCATACGATTTATTCGTCTGTGATTATTCATTTTTAAAAAGATTTTTTGCCGCAGACACACACAGACATACACAGACCAAGGCTAAATAATTTTATATTCAACGAACCACCATGTCCTGAAGTACAACGAAGCATGAAAAAATGTCTCTTCATTCATTACTCATTGAATAAGGAGATAGAATACCTTCTTATATAGGTTCCAGTTTCGAGTTTCTTTCATATTAACAGCTGGTCAGGCTAAGCAAACATTAGTCCGTGATAGTCTGCGTGTTTCTGCGGCTTTAAAAAAAGGTAAGATTAAATGATAACAAAAGTCAACAAATGCCTTAACCTCTGCGTAAGTATTGCTGTTATACTTATAGCCCTTATTTTTCCGCCCACTCCTGCCTTATCCGAGGAACCATATGTGTTTGAACGTATGTGGCCCACCCTGCAGCAGCCGTGGTATTTCAACCCGGCAGGAATAGCCACAGATAAAAATGGAAACATTTATGTAATTAATTTTGCCTACATTTCTACTATCAAGAAGTTTAGCGCAGATGGACAGTTTATTACCGAGTGGGGGGAGTCCGGCACTGGTAACGGGCAGTTTAGGCAACCTACTGCCATAGAGATAGGAGGAAATGGAAATGTCTATGTTGTTGACGCAGGCAACCACCGTATCCAGAAATTCACCTCAGATGGTCAGTTCATTTCCAAATGGGGAGGCGAGGGTTCCAATAATGGTCAATTTAAATTAAATTCTCCATCTGCAAGTGACTATTGCTACGAAGGAGGAATATCCATAGGCCCAAACAATAATGTTTATGTGGCTGATACGTTTAACCACCGCATCCAGAAGTTTAATTCAAACGGTTTATTTATCAGCGCCTGGGGAAGTGAAGGTTTAGATGATGGGCAGTTTGACCAACCTATAGGTATAGCTGTAGATAGAAGTGGAAATGTCTATGTTGTTGACGCCGGTAACCACCGTATCCAGAAGTTCACCTCGGATGGTCAGTTTCTTACAAAGTGGGGGAGCACAGGCTCCGGTGATGGAGAATTTGATTTTAAGGGCGGAGAATGCATCCTGGGCAGAATCTCTACAGATGAAAGCGGAAACATCTATGTGTCTGATCATAATAACCACCGCATCCAGAAATTCACCTCAGATGGTCGCTTCATTACAAAATGGGGAGAGTTTGGCTCCGGTGATGGAGAGCTAATATATCCCACAGGAATAACCACAGATGGAAAAAACAATATCTATGTTTGCGACGGGAATAACTTCCGTATCCAGAAATTCACCTCAAATGGCCAGTTCATTACAAAATGGGGGAGCACGGGCTCCGGTGATGGCGAATTTTTTTACCCAAGTGGAATTACTGTGGATGGAGGTAATAATGTTTATGTGGCTGACACTGGTAATGGTCGTATACAGAAGTTCGCCTCGGATGGTCGGTTTATTACAAAGTGGGATGCTGGTTGCAGCGTAGGGATAGCTGTAAGCAAAAGCGGATATGTCTATGTAGCTGATTCTTGTAACCATTGCATCCAGAAGTTCACCTCAGACGGTCAGTTCACTACAAAATGGGGAAGTGAGGGTTCGGCAGATGGGGAGTTTAATTTTGGAAATCACTATATAGGGATGGCTATAGACGGAAACGGCAATATCTATGTAGTGGATTTTGGTAACCACTGTATCCAGAAGTTCACCTCAGATGGCCGGTTCATTGCCAAATGGGGAAGTGAGGGTTCGGCAGATGGGGAGTTTAATTTTGGAAATTATTTACACCCTTCAGGTGTGGGAGTTGCCGTAGAT
This sequence comes from Thermodesulfobacteriota bacterium, assembly GCA_034718555.1. GTDB lineage: Bacteria > Desulfobacterota > DSM-4660 > Desulfatiglandales > B25-G16 > M55B121. The sequence continues at coordinate 512 of JAYEMW010000103.1, read as the reverse complement.
GAAAATGACTATGTCTACGTAGCAGATCGAGTTAACCACCGTGTCCAGAAATTCACCTCGGATGGTCAGTTTATTACTAAATGGGGAAATGAGGGTTCGGCAGATGGGGAATCTTGGTATCCCATTGCAATAGCTATAGATAAAAGCGAAAACGTATATGTGGTTGATGAAAATAACCGAATTCAAGTATTCACCTCAGATGGACAGTTCATAACAAAATTTGGTGAATTCGGCTCTACTGCGGGCCAATTAGCCGCTCCTTTCGGTATATGTGTAAGTGCAAGTAACAGGGTATATGTCGCAGATACTCTCAATGCTCGCATTCAGGTTTTTAGCCGGAAAGACGATACTATCAAGATCTCCAAGGCCATCATCGTGGCAGGGGGTGGCCCCTTCATTGGCAACAACATCTGGGATGCCACTGAGATGTGCGCCAACTATGCATACCGTGCCCTAACTTACCAGGGATTCACAAAGGATACCATCTATTACCTCTCATCAGACACGGATCT
>JAYEMW010000102.1:2964-4654 GCA_034718555.1 Thermodesulfobacteriota bacterium | reverse complement strand
TCATTTATCCTATAGCCTTTACCTCTTTTCGCGAAGCTATAATACTCTTTTAGCCGAGCGACTTGCTCGGCTAAAATGTCTGTGTGTTTCTGTGTGGGTCTGTGGCTAAGTCGCTTATTTCGCTATAATTAGAATTGCTGCTTCCGGGGTATAAAACCTCGTTTCAGACTGTTAACTATTAAGTTTTGTGCAAAAAGCACAAGAAATTTTCTACAATGCCAGGAAAGTCAGTGATAGAGCGGGTTTCCGAAGGATGAATGACGATTCAACTTTTTACTCCTGCAAATGCCCTTAGTTTCATATAAATATCTTTTCATTATTTTTCTTTGCGAGCTTTGCGCCTTTGCGAGAGACCTTTTTGGTTCCCCGATGAATCTGGATTTCCGTTACTCTTCAACCGGTTTATCCGGATTAAGGGTATTTAGAAATTGCATTTAATCTTGATATGATCAAAGGCCACAAAAAAAATAAATATAAGGGAGAAACGACTGTGAAGATTCTTTTTTTTATTTCCATATTCTCTATTTATAGTTTGCTGCACCTTTATGTTTTCTTAAAAATCAGGGGAGCTTTTTCCTTCGGAGGTGTGATAACCTTTTTTCTAATAACTTTCATGGTGTTTATGGTTGGAGCGCCGTTTGTGGTGCGCTTATTGGAAAGATTTGAATTTGATGCCTTTGCCCGGATTATCTCTTATATTGGATATACATGGATGGGGCTAGTATTTCTGTTCTTCTTTTGTTCCGTCGTTATAGATCTTTACCGCATTTTATTATATGTAATGGGAATCATCCTCCGTAAGGACTTTTTTTATTTCCTGACGCCTTCTCCCGGATTTGCCTTTTTCGCAGCACTTCTGCCCACATTAGCCATAACAGTATTGGGTTATTATGAGGCGCGCTCTATCCGTACTGAAACTGTGGTAATAAGGAGCCCAAAAATCCCCGAGGAAATTGGCACGATTACTATTGCACAGATTTCTGATGTTCACCTTGGGTTGATTGTCCGGCATGAGAGATTAAATGGAATTTTGAATGCAGTAAAAAGGGAAAATCCTGATATTCTGGTGTCAACAGGTGATCTCGTTGATGGGCAGATTGACAATCTAACTGGACTGGCGGAACTCTTAAAGGCTGTCAATCCTTCATACGGTAAATTTGCCATTACAGGGAATCACGAATTTTACGCCGGCCTTGATCAGTCTCTTCGTTTTTTGGAAAGTGCGGGTTTTACTGTTCTGAGGGGAGAAACACGCGATGCTGCAGGTGTAATCACGGTGGCTGGCATTGACGACCCAACTGGAAAGTATTTTGGCTTTTACAAAGGCGTTTCAGAAGACTTTCTGCTCTCTCAGAACAGCAATGAGAGATTTGTTCTTCTCCTTAAACACATACCATCAGTAAAAAAGGAGGCCCTCGGTCTCTTCGACCTGCAGCTTTCAGGTCACACCCACAAAGGACAAATCTTTCCCTTTAGTTTGGTTACTCGACTTTTCTTCCCTAATCACTCAGGGCTGATAGATTTGTCTCATGGTTCAAAATTGTACGTGAGCAGGGGTTCAGGAACGTGGGGCCCTCCTATACGTTTTCTTTCACCCCCTGAGGTCACTATTATTAAACTGGTTCACATGCCTAAAAATGAACACTCAACATCGAACGTCCAACATCGAATGTTGACAAACTCGTAAAAA
>JAYEMW010000102.1:0-2864 GCA_034718555.1 Thermodesulfobacteriota bacterium | reverse complement strand
AAGACATTATTTTAATAATCCTGTAAATCAAAAAAAATATCCTGGCACAATACCTTACAGATAGACCTCTAATAAGTAATTAATATAATCTCTTTGTGTCTCTCTTAAATGTGAAACGAATATTCAAAGTAACTCCCGATCAATTGGGAGGGCAGGTTAAACCAAATTTAAATAGAAGGGTTTAAATCAATCACTTACCCCTATAGCAAGGAAAAGTCTATCAGGATAGTTAGAGGATTTACAGGAATTAAAAAATCAAGTTAATCCTGTCATCCTGTCTAATATATACCAAAGTAGTTACAATTTTTCAGTACAATTTTTAGCAAAACGACCACCTAAAAATAAAAGGAGGACAAACGCCATGAAAACATACAAAAAATACCTGCCTTTTTCTTTAGTCATTGCGCTTTTAATACCGTTTCTTGTTATTATATCTTCAGCCCACGCAGCAATCCCCGAGAAAATAAACTACCAGGGATACCTGGCAGATCCCCAGGGAACACCCATAGACGATACAGTATCAATAGTCTTTTCCATTTACTCCCAGACATCGGGAGGAATGGCCCTGTGGACAGAGACCAGGAGTGTAACACTGACGGACGGGGTATTCAGTGTAGACCTTGGAAATACAAACCCCATTAACATTGCCTTTGACACCCCATATTAGCTTGGCACCACCATTGGAGCTGACAGCGAGATGACCCCAAGACAACCCCTTACAAGTGTTGGCTATGCATTCAGGGCAAAAGAGGCGGACAGTGTCAAGGATGGAGCGGCGAGCACCCAGGTTATTGCTAATGATGCCATTACCACAGACAAGATAGCAGATGATGCCATATCAGGTGATAAGATAGCACCTGCAACGATTACATCCTCCAATATTGCTAATGGGGCGGTAGGCTCCAGCCAGATTAGTGATGGCTCCATAGCCACTCAAGACCTAACAGATGATGCAGTAACTGTTGACAAGATAAGCCCCACCATAATAAGCAGCATAGACGGTGTCACAAATGATGGTGGGAATGTAGATCTCATCGAAGGCCCTAATGTGACCATCACCCCAGATGATAGCGCCAACACCATCACCATAGCATCAACATGGGCTGGACAGAGCATCTGGTCAGAGAGTGGGGGGAATGTATACAGGAGTTTAGGTAACGTTGGTATTGGTACAACGAACCCACAGGCTAAGCTGTCATTTGGGGCAGATCCATTTACCCCACGAAAGATAGCCCTATGGGATGAAGTTAATAATTTCTATGGATTGGGAATCTTTCCTGGTCAACTAACATTTCTTACCAATGACACCGGAAAGATGTCTATTTTAGATAATGGCAACGTTGGGATTGGAACGTCTTTCCCAAACTCTAAGCTTACTGTTGAGGGCAAAAGCGGTGATTATACCCTTATCAATATAAACCAGCAAGGAGCTCCCATGTGGGCTGGACTGAGGCTTGATAGGTCCGGCACCGAGAAATGGTTCATCGGCATGAGTCAGGTAAACGATAACCTTATTTTCCGAAGATCAGCGAGCAGTGATGATATGGTTATTGATTATTCAGGTAATGTTGGTTTTGCAGGGGATGTTGGAATATATGGCAATCTTACCGTTTTTGGCTTTAAAGGATTTGCTCAACCTCATCCTGACGATCCTTCCAAACAAATAGTCTATGTCTGTCTGGAAGGAGGTGAGAGCGGTGTTTATGTTCGCGGGACCAGCGAGCTAAAAAATGGAAGAATCGAGATTGACTTACCCGAACATTTTTCACTGGTCGCCGGCGAGGACAGTCTCACGGTACAAGTCACTCCTCTTGGGGATTGCCCTGGCCTTTTTGTACAAGAAAAAACACCTAACAGGATCATCATTAGAGAAAGTCAGGGCGGTAAAAGCAGTATCCGCTTTGACTATCTTGTTATGGGAATTAGGCGGGGTTTTGAAAATCACAAGGTCATCCAGGAAAAAGCGCAACATCAGGCAAAATATAGACATGATTAAAATAGAATTCGAAGGTCGTGTAAACAATGTCATGAGACAAGGAATGAAAAAGCTACCCTGACTCCGGATGGGAAAGTTATCCTGCAAACGACAAAGCGGTAGTTTTTATGCTGCTTTCAGATCAAAGGTGATAACATGAATAAAAAAATACTGTTTAAAAAATATATGCTTTTAACCGTCCCATTTATTTTACTATTGATACACTCTGTGGTGGTACACGGAGCAACACAATCCAGTGAGAATTACTCTATGAGGCAGTGTACGCTGACCAATGCAGGGGGTCAGTCAAGCAGTGATAACTATACCCTCTCTCACATACTTGCCCAGCCCTCCCCCATAAGCTCATCATCAAGCAGTGGATATCGCCTCTATGGGGGCTTCAGGCATTCTACCAAAGCTGTCACCGATAAGCCGGATGGTGATGTGGCCCCTCTTGGCAACCGTGATGGCAAGGTAAATGTAGGAGATGCACTGGTTGCTCTCCGTTTTGCCCTGTTGCTTGAGACCCCTACTACAGAGGATGTTTCTCATGGTGATGTGGCCCCTCTTGATGCCAGTGGTCAGCCCAATCCTGACGGACAGATTACCGTAGGAGATGCCTTAGTGATATTGAGGAAGGCTTTAGGGCTTGTCTATTTTGGGGAGTTTCAATTAGAGGGAAGGATACTTTTCGGAAACAAGGTTATAACAGAATACACCTCTAATAATGTCACATTCTGGTTCCGCGATGAAACTGCCGGGACCTCTATTGACAATGCATTTGCAGTCTACGATAATCAGATAGGAACATACATGGTCTCAGGGCTGCCGAACGGGCCTGTTGGTATTGACCTGTCTATCCATGAAACAGGAGATGGAACAACATTCC
>JAYEMW010000101.1:0-4659 GCA_034718555.1 Thermodesulfobacteriota bacterium | reverse complement strand
CGTTTTTCTCTACCCTGATACTTGTGCACCGTGTCGATCTCAATCTCCTTCGAGCCGGCAGACGCCTGCATCCGGATGGTCTGTTCCCTATAAGGCGACACAATGCCGATGTCGGTTGGCTTAATCGGGCCAAGTTCAGGCAAAACGTTCTGTACGACTTCGTCAATTTGGCGCTGATTAAAAGTACCACGTGCATGCCTACCCTTGACTGTAATATAGGCCTTAAGAACGTCCGGCTCCTCCTGATCGCGCGTCATTACGAGTAGTTCGCCCCCATAAAACTTTTGATTGCAGAACTGAATGATTTTTGGGTGGCACCGGTAATGCTCTCGCAGCAGCGTCTCTGGTACTTTAGGGAACGCGCCCCGCACGGCAGATAGCAAGTTATGCCGCTCGAACTGGGCATATTCTGGCACATCGTACTTTAGAGCGACCTTTTTCGCTCGTATTTCGTTATGCCTGGTCAATACGTTGGGAAGTTGCATAGGGTCACCAACGATTACGAGTTTCTCCGCGCAGCCCATAGCAAGAACACCATTGAGCAGATCGACCTGGCTTGCTTCATCAACAATGACACAATCGAATAGATAGCCATTCTTAACCGATGTGATCACAGAAAATGTTGTGCTCAGTACGATAGGATATTCGTTGAAAAACTCTTCCGGACGCTTCCATAGATCTTCGAGAGCGAATATCCTCCGCTTGCGGTTGTTGTAGTCCCCAGCAAGGCGATGCTTCAGCAGTTGCATCGAAATCTCAGTCAGCCTTGCCAGACGCTTGTCGAAACGGAATCCGGAAAGCGATAATTTAAGCCTTTTTCGCCTGTTTTCCAGATCCGACAGTTTGCGCAGGTAGTAAGCCTTTTGCAAAAGGGGAATACGTTTCTCGGCGCTGAGTTGGAAAAAAGCTTTCCCTGCCATACCAAACCGGAGCAAAAGACCTATCTTCTCTATAAGGCCGACACGATTCTTCAAAGGAGTAGGTCTATTCGCTTTTGTGCGGCGCATAGCTTTCCGTTCATAAGCCAGCCAGGCGTTCATCAGCTTCTTAGCTGATACTTTCGGCTGAAATGTCCGACCCTCCAAATACGAGTCGTTGCCATTCATTTCTTTATGGAACTCTTCGAAATGAGTGAATTCGAGCCGGAGCGCACCGATCTGCTGTATCACGTCAGCCAACTCGTTCTTCGTTTCAAACGCCTTGTCAAGCTCTTGATTCAGGCGAACAATCTCCTTGCGAACAGAATCTTTCTGGCTTGCCTGGAGTGTCGGCATCCGAATCTCTGCATCCGTCTGTCCTTCAATAAACGCTGCTTTGTTTTGGGCGCTACCGAGAAATGCGGTTACAAAATCAAGGTCGTATTTCTTCAGCTTTTCAAGCACGTTTGCTGTTGCGGAATTGTTATTGGAGACTACAGCCACACGTTTTTTCTGAAGCAGCATGTTGGCTATCAAGTTTAGGATGGTTTGTGTCTTACCGGTCCCCGGCGGGCCTTTAATAAGGGAGACAGGGTGTTGTATCGCCCTTTGGACAGCCGTTTTCTGGCTCATATTACAACCAAATGGGAAGATAATGTCCGATGTGGATTTCGATAAAAACAGTTCTGAACCGGGGGATTTGGCTTGAAGAAAATTAGAGAGGATGCTGCGATGTGGCACACTATCCAGTTGTCGGTATTTCATTGCCAACAATGATTCGCCTTCATTTGTCTTGAGTGCAGCATTTTCAGCAAGTTCCCGAAAATAGGCGAGAGCATCCTTGCTGCGGCCACTGGATGACTTCATTCGCTGCATGGAAAGCTCTGAAAAAAGGCAGCACCTGCAACGTCCACTTCCATGGAAAATTTTCACCCACTTTTTGAAACGTAAAACCTCCTCCACATCCGATAACAAATCACCAGCGACGAACACGCGGCAATTCTCAACGGGTATGCGATCAGGATTTGAAAACCATTCAACATTATACTGGGCATAGCGATATGACTTTCCACTTTTGTAAGTTAAGACGGTACGTCCGCCTTCTTGAACGACTCGCAAAATATCATCCGTATGGTCCTTACCTTTGATAATGACAAGGTTTTGCTTTGGATTTATCGTCATCAGTCTATCTTTTACGTCAATGTGCTATGCTGCATGGTTGTCCTCTATGCCCAACGTTTGCGTAAGCTGCCCGCCGATTTTGCAAGCGCAACTGAATTTTACGCGAAACCAAAAGAGCAAAAATCGCGCCGCATACCCAGAGCCGAAGGCGGGTCAGCTTAACGTCTTGTTGAACGAAGCCGCTACGCGGCAGAAAAAAAATCAAAATCAGTGTATACTCCCCGTATCTGTCCAATTCCGGGCAGTTATAAAAAAGGAGTATATCATGAAGCAAACAGAAGTAAAACGATTTAACAAACTCTATCAACGTCACCTGCGATTACTCAAACTTCAGGGTAAAAGTCAGAAAACCATTGATGCCTATTCCAGATCTGTCCGCCGGGTCAGTGATCATTTTGATTGCTGCCCCGATCAATTGACCCCGGAACAATTAGAAATCTATTTTGGGCAGCTGGTTGATACCCACTCATGGAGCACCGTCAAAATAGATCGAAATGGCCTGCAATTCTTTTGGCGACATGTACTCAAGCGTGACTGGCAATGGGTCAATATTATAAAACCGCCAAAGATCCATACGATACCGGATATTCTCACCCCTGCAGAAATCGAACAACTCATAGGGAAAACCAGAAAACTTCGCTATCGTGTTTTTTTATTAACCACCTACTCAATGGGTCTTCGTCTCGAAGAAGCCTTATCTCTTCAAGTTGGTGATATTGATGCCGGGCGCAAACGAGTTCACATCCGCCGTGGAAAAGGTCATAAAGATCGCCTGGTACCATTACCGGATCTTACCTATGAGGGTTTGCGTGAACTCTGGAGAAGGCATCGTCATCCCAACTTGATATTTCCGAATGCCACCGGCTGTCTTAAAACAATTCAACAGGCAACAACGCATATGGACAGAGGAGGTGCCCAAAAAGCCATGAAAGTTGTGGTCACGGAATGCGGTATTAAAAAAAAGTCTCTATACACTCCCTTCGCCACAGTTTTGCCACTCATCTGCTTGAACGCGGCTTAAGCCTCCGTCATATCCAGTCACTGCTCGGCCATGCCAGTCCTACAACAACCGCACGTTATGCTCATCTAACCGATGTCACGGAAAAAGACAGCCTGAGCACCATTAATGAGCTGATCAACACCCTTCATGTTGATTTAAGGAGGGTTTAATCATGGAACTGGCCTCTATTATTAATCAATATTACAATGCATTTATGTTCAAATACGGTGATACTGCATTACCTGGTCACCTGAAGGCAATGAATGCTATTCGCAGTTGTCGGACTCCTGATTCCGGTGAACTCTATGTGCAGTGTCCTGACTGTCATCACGCAGAATGGCGACCTCTGTCATGTGGTCACCGCAATTGTCCAAAGTGTCAGAACCATGAAGTTAGTCAATGGATTGATCGGCAACAGGCCAAGTTATTGCCTGTTGCCTATTTTTTAGCTACGTTTACATTGCCTTATCAACTCAAGTCTTTGACCCGGCACTATCAGAAAATAGTGTTTTCTCTTTTTTTTCTTTGTGTCTCCAGCACCCTGAAGGATTTTGGGTTTAATCCAAAAAATCTGGGAGCGGAAATTGGTATGACTGTTGTTTTGCACACGCATAGTCGGAGACTGGATTTTCATCCTCATATGCATGTCGTGATCCCGGGCGGTGGTGTTGATAAACGCAGGCACCAATGGAAAAAGAAAAAGGGGAAATATCTATTTAATGAATTTGCCTTGGCTAAGGTCTTTCGCGCCCGTTTTCTTGCGGCTTTAAATGAAGCCGGACTTCCCATACCTAAAAATGTCCCTAACGAATGGGTGGTTGATTGCGAGTATGTTGGAAAAGGAATAACCGCCCTGAAATATTTATCAAAATACCTATACCGTGGTGTGATCAGTGAAAAAAATATCGTTTCAAATCAAAATGGCCGGGTAACTTTTAAGTATATTGAAAGTGCTACCGGCAATACACGATATCGAACCCTAAAAGGGGAGGACTTTTTACACCTGCTCATGCAACATGTGCTACCCAAAGGATTCCGCAGGGTCAGAGACTATGGGTTTCTTCATGGTAATGCAAAAAAACTGCTGTTTCTGGTTCAATTGATTCTGCATGTTGTCATTAAAGGGATTGAGCTTCGCCCCAGACCTGTTTTTAAATGTCCCTATTGTAAGTCACCTATGATTATTCTGGGATTTCGTCGAACTGCATTGAAACCAGGATAGCATTTTTTGATGGCAAAGGCCTGCAGTTCATTTAAAACAGGAGAAAAACAACTTTTATGAAATAGTTATTTTTTGAAGCCTGTTTACAGGTTAAGGCACCCGTACGCCTTGAAAAAATCACACTTCTTGAAGACCAACTTCCTGCACTCTGTTCAAAAAAAGATATTTCCTTATATATAGACACCAGAGGAGGAGATACCGGGCTTGTCCGACAACCGGATAAGATCGTGGTTCGCTACGCTCTCACAATCTATCCTTATTCGTTCGGCTGTTTTTTTATATGAATTTAAATCATTTACATTATTTCGGACAAAGCCTTGACCCTTTCAAGCTTATCT
>JAYEMW010000100.1:0-4665 GCA_034718555.1 Thermodesulfobacteriota bacterium | reverse complement strand
ACTGTCAGCAAAAAAATTATTCGCAGTAAAAAGTACGGAGGGGTAACTGTAAGGGGAGAGATCAAAAACCTCTTTAACAAGGACTATGAGTATGTTAAAGGCTATCCCATGCCTGAAAGAAATTTTCTTTTGTCTCTGAGATATGATTTTTAATCCGCAGATTTCGCAGATTACACGGATTACCTTAATCGCTTGAAGTGCGATGCGAAATCTGTATGGTTTAATTCCCCCACAGCTTGCGGCGGGGTAGTTCATAAAGACCTGAGGCCAGGAGTGGAAGAAGACCTCTTAGCCTTTTTTATAGGCTTATCTTAGAAAGCGTAGTAGTAACAAAAGAAAATTATAGGAGAAACGGCCTATTGAAATATAGGGAAACACTATGATAGATAGGGGAAAAAAGCATAAGGCAGGGTTTGTATTATTGCCTTTGGCTCTGTTTTTAATTTTAGGGATCGCTGATTGGGTTTTTTCATACCCTGTAAGGTTTAATGATTCTCAGGGACGGAGCATTACCATTGAAAGAATGCCTTTAAAGATAGTATCCCTTGTGCCATCCATTACCGAGATTGTTTTTAAAATAGGAGCAGGCGATACGCTAAAAGGGGTTACATACCATGATACTTACCCTCAGTCCACATCCGGGATAGAGATTGTAGGAGGATTTTTATATCCTTCTCCTGGGCGCATAAATGATATAGCGCCTGAAATTATTTTTGTATCAAGACTTCATAAAGGACTAATGAAAAAATTTGTTGGCAAGGGATATGCGCTGATTAATTTAGAGGCAAATAGTGTTTCCGATATTTTTTATAACATACAAATATTAGGGAAAATTTTCAACAAAGAGGAAAAGGCCAAAGGACTTATAAGGGAAATGAAAGACCAATTTGAAATTATTGCCAAAAAGATATCACCCATACCTGAGGCAAAGAGGAAAAGGGTTATAAGGCTAATGGGAGGGGATAAGGTAATGGTTCCAGGTGATGATTCCTTTCAAAATGAATATATCAGATTAGCCGGGGGAATTCCGCCTAAGCTCGATAAAAACGGGGATATAGTGAGCATAACAAAAGAAGAATGGATTCGCTTCAATCCCGAGATAATTTATGGGTGCGGTGGAGATAGAGAGACAGTAAAGAAACTAATAGGGAGTCCCGGCTGGAGGGATGTAGAGGCCATTAGAGAAGACAGGATATTTTATTTTCCATGTAACCTCACCTGCCGCGCATCTGTAAACGCCGGTGATTTCATCATGTGGCTTTCATCGAGGATATATCCCGATGAATTTAAAAAAAGTGAAAATCTTATCATGAAAGATCAACAGCATATATCACGGAACCTTGAAGTAAATTTAGATTATGTAAAAAATGCCTTTGTCCTGAATGGCAGCATATATGATTTTCCTAATAAGGCGCTTGTTATGGATTTCACTGAGCCTTTATCATTAATTTCCACTCTCGATGGGCAACGAAATGGGATAGAGACAATCGGCAACAATAATTTCTCTCCTCCATTCTGGGAGATAGGACATAAAGTTGGTCTAAAAAAAATAACAGAATATATTTGCCGGTTTACAGCAAGATCAAGGAAAAAATCCAGTTTTCTTTTTACCGGCGTAAATATTGATAACATGGCTATCAAAAGGGAAGTTTTTAAAGAGATGGAGGTTTATGCCCTGGTAACAGCAGGGATAAAATCAAATTCCGTCAGGATGTCCGCTGATGAAGGATTGTTTTATGAACTCGGAACAATAAATATTATATTGCTGCCTAACATGCAGCTAACAGATCGTGCTATGCAAAGGGCAATAATCAGCGCAACTGAGGCCAAAACAGCGGTCCTACAGGATCTTGACATCCGAAGCAAATATTCACCTCTATATAATCAGGCAACAGGGACCGGAACCGATAATATTATAGTGGTTGAGGGAAAGGGAAGAAGAATTGACAATTCCGGCGGCCATTCAAAAATGGGAGAGTTGATTGCAAGGGCTGTATATGGAGCTGTTTTGGAGGGCATATATAAACAAAATGGTATTACGGCCAGGCGAAACATTTTTCAGCGCCTTGAGGAGAGGGGAATAACTGTTTTTGGGCTGGTTGATTCGGCAGGCCTTAAAAATCCTGAAGACAAGAAAAGGCTAACCGTTGCCCTGGAAGGTGTCTTGCTTGAGCAGAGATATGCCTCTTTTGTTAAGACATCTTTTTCTATTAGTGATGATTATGAAAAAGGTCTAATCTCTGATTTAACTAACTATGGGTCTTTTTGCAGACAAACAGCGGAAGATATTGCAGGGAAAAAAATTAAGGTTATGGATAAAATCATCAAGGATGGGTCCATGCCTCTAATACCCCTTATGGCGTTTAATGCAATATTAAATGGAATTTTACAAAAGGAAAAGCTATTGTGATGTTTCTCGTTTCTCGTTCCTCGTTACTGGTTACTGGTTCCTCGTTTTTCGTTGCTGGCTGGAGCGCAGCGGAAGTCCCGCGCTTTGTAGCGGGATTGCTCGTTGCTGGTTCCAATTTTTACCAAAAAGTTCTAAGCCCAAATTTATGATAGGTTTTGAAATCTCGGTCCTTTGATACCAGGGTCATTTTTCTCTGAATAGCCTGCCAGATAATGATACGGTCAAAGGGATCCTTATGTGAAAACCTTGGTAACTTATGAAAACTAGATGCTTCAATAGCGGTGATAGGCAATATTTCCAGATTCATCTGGGCGGCAAAATCAGGTAATTCTTCGGGCTTCACTCCGGTTAATTCAAGTTTTCCAAGAGCATACTTCAAGGAAATTTCCCAGAATGTAACTACACTGACAGTCACCTCATTGTCAGGTGACTTTATCTCACGGAGTACCGCCTTGCTCAATTTGTCCGGGCTAAAAAGCGACTATAAAAACCCATGGGTATCCAGCAATAAGTTCATGATATAAGCATTTCTTTCTCACTAATCTCAAAGTTGTCATGGACTATGCACCCAGCCCGGTCCTTTAGCAATCCAAGTCTCCTTTCGGATGTAGAGGCATAAGTTGAATATGGGACAATTACAGCGATTTTTTCACGTTTTTTGCCGTAGCTTATAATAATTTCCTGGCCGCTTCTTATTTTTCTCAAAACCTCCGAAAAACTGGTTTTCAGTTCCCCTATCGTTAGTGTTTGCATGTCATCCCCTTTGTATCATACATTTATTTAACATACATAATTTTGACAACCTGTCAAGAACGAAAAAACATGGATTATTGATGAAATTGGTTTCGAGTATAAAAAAGTAACGGTAAGGGGATTATTTTTTATCAAAATGTTACAAAACTCCGGTGAAAAGGTTTATTACAGTAAAATTGGTGATTTTCAAGTTCAAGGCTATAATTTCGAAATAGGTGGAAAAAGCAAATCTAAAAAGCAAATAAGCAATAAAATAGAAAACTCCTACTTGGTTAAAGATAATATCCTTTACGCAAGCAGAAACATAATTCCTCTACATTTATTCGGTTTCTTATACTAATGCGGTACTGGGCTGGGCTGTCATCATTGTCCTTTCACCATTTGTTTTTCATTCATAATTCGATGTTGGACGTTGGACCTGCCCGCAATGCCTTTGGGTTGCCTTGCAGGAATATCACGGTATCTCGGCCCGGTGACAATGATAATGCCGCTATCGTTTGTGATGCATGGCAGGCGGGTGTTGGACGTTCATCTTTTCAAGTAAGCCTGCCATGCTCCATCCTGAGCAAAATTAGCTACTCGTTACTCGTTGCTTGTTGCTGGTTACTCGTTACTCGTTGCTGGTTTCTCGTTGCTTGTTCCTGCCTACTGCTTACTGTCTACTGTCTTATGCCTACTGCCTACTGCTTACTGCATACTCGTTGCTGGTTCCTCGTTGCTTGTTGCTGGCTGGAGCGCAGCGGAAGTCCCGCGCTTTGTAGCGGGATTCCTCGTTTCTGCCTACTGCTTACTGTCTTCTGGCCCCTGGCCCCTGAGCCGTGAAGCCCTTGCCCTCGTTTTTATTCATCATTCGATGTTGGACGTTGGATGTTGGACGTTCATACTCGTTGCTCGTTGCTCGTTACTGGCTGGAGCGCAGCAGAAGTCCCGCGCTTTGTAGCGGGATTACTCATTTCTGCTTTCTGCTTACTGTCTTCTGTCTTCTGTCTTCTGTCTTCCGGCCCCTGTCTTTCTAAAACTTTACCTTAGACCACGGAAAAACTGTAGTACTTCCTACACCATTATTAACAACACCATTGTTTTCTTCTCCGACCTTGCCCTCTCCCGGCCCTCCTGTTCCCCCAGGCCCCCACCAGTTGTTCTGAGCGTTTACCTCTTTACCGGAATCATTTTGAAGTCCGACGGTGTTTGAGAATATATTATTATAGTTGACTGTTGCTTTTACATCAAATCCAGCGATATAAACTCCAACCTCATTTTCAGTTACCGTATTGCCCGTGACCGTGGCATCGCCGCCTGAATTAACCAAAATTCCAATCGCTCCCCATTCCTCAATACCATTCCCATTAGCAGTATTGCCCGTGACCGTGGCATTGCCGCCTGATTCAACACTAATTCCAAATAGCCCATTCCCATTAGCCGTATTGCCCGTGACCGTGGCATTGCCGCCTGATTCAACACTAATTCCAAATAGCCCATTCCCATTAGCCGTATTACCCGTA
>JAYEMW010000099.1:0-4688 GCA_034718555.1 Thermodesulfobacteriota bacterium | reverse complement strand
CATAAACCTCTGTTTCCAATCCCGCCTTGGCGGGATTAAAAGGTTCATGGTTCAGAGGTTGAGCTCTCGTAGTGTTAACCCAATGAAATCAATGGCTAAGGGAAAAAGTGCAAAGAGGTTAACCTTGAACTTTGAATCCCGCTTTCAGCGGGAAACCTTGAACCCAGACCGAGATGATGTCAAATTAATTTGCAATGCCGTAGGATATATAGTTCTACAGTCATTTGTATTATGTGAATGACGATGTCTGTATTTAATAATTATAAAGGAGAGAAAGTTTCATGTCAAGAATGATTCTCAATGTTTACCGTTGCATATTATTTATACGAAATGGTATAAAAATTTTCGTATGCGTATACAGATTAAAAGGTTTCACGCTGTACGCTGGAAACCTTTAAACCCGTGAATGGTTACACTGTTTATTGCACCCTCCCCTTAATCCCCTCCCATCAAGGGAGGGGAAAGAGATAGAGAACCCCCATCAATGAAGAGAAAGAAAGAGTGACATTCTTATCAAGGGAGGGGAAAGAGAGGAAGGAGCTTCCATCATAGGAGGGGAAAGAGAGAGAAATTCCCATCAGGGGAGAGAAATTTACCCACTTGGTAGCCGTTCACGGCTTGAATCTTGTCGGAGATCCAGTCAAGCGGGGAAATTTGAAAATAAAAATTTGGCAGGGATGAAACGAGTTTACGAGTTGGATGTTTACAAACTAACAGAAGAATTATCAGATAGGGTCTGGCACGACTTTGATAAGTGATAGCCGTTCAAAATAACAGTTGAAAAACTTGGCCCAAAATTGAATGCGTTCATCAAAAGCATAAAGGCCAAATTTCCAATCCCGCCTTGCGGGACTATTTTCTAATTTCAGCGTTCCGTGAACGCTTACCCCACTTGAAAAGGGAAAGAACAGATTTAAAGCACAAAGTTTAGTATTTTTTAAAAGCTAAGGCATTACGATTTTAGAAAATTTTCCATGGAGGTAATAATTTGGGAAAAAAGATACTCATAATAATCTTTTTTTTACTTTTAATAGGTGTCAGCGTGTTTGTATATCTTGGGCAACATAATGCGCAGCTGAGGGAATTATATTATTCAGGCACTATTGAGGCGGTTCATGCTGAATTGTCTTTTCTCGTCAATGGACGGACTATTGATGTTCCGGTAGATGAGGGACAATCCGTCAAAAAAGGACAGCTTTTGGTTATTCTTGATCAATCCGAATATGAGGCCCTCTATGAACAGGCAATTGCTAATATGGAAAAATCCATAAAAAACTTGGAAAAAGCAGAAAAAGTTTTAATGCTTTACAAAAAAACCCTTCCAGATGATGTTGCAAGGGCTGAGGCAGGCATAAAGGTGCTTTGCTCGCAATTAAGGGAACTTGAGGCAGGATACAGGGAGCAAGATGTTGAGCAGGCAAGATTAGCGGTTTCGAATGCCAAGGATATCATGGAAGAGGCGGAAAAAGATAAAATAAGGTACGAGAAACTTTTCCAAAGGGGGGTTGTTTCAGAAAAGCAATGGGATAGCATGAAATTAAAATATGAGATTTCAGTCAAGAACCATGGGAAGGCCAAAGAAGCCCTTAATATATTAGAAGAGGGTGTAAGAAAGGAAACCATCCAAACGGCACGGGCGAGAATCTCAGAAGGGGAGGTCGCTCTCAGGCAGGCAAAAAATAATTTGGACAGGATAGGCCCTGCGGAAAAAGAAGTTGAAACAGCCAGGGCACAGGCCAAAGTTGCAAGGTCATCAGTTGACCTGGCAAGTATTCGATTGAATTACACAAAACTACAGGCGCCTTTTCAGGGGGTTATAACCAGCAGAAATGTTGAGATAGGGGAGGTAGTTTTGCCTGGCCAGGAGGTGATGACCTTGTCTGATCTTTCAACCGTTAAGCTTAAAATATTTGTTGAAGAGACTGAAATAGGAAAAGTGAAGTTAGGCCAGGAGGCTAATATCAAGATCGATACATTCCCTGATAGGGTATACAAGGGAAATGTATCATTTGTGTCTACAGAGGGGGAATTTACACCTAAAATAATACAGACACATAAAGAAAGGGTAAAGCTTGTATATCTTGTTAAAATTTCCATACCTAACCCGGCGTTTGAATTGAAGTCAGGAATGCCGGCAGATGCATGGTTAAAATAGGGGCATGAAGGTATGGAGGCAAACCCACCGATTTTAGAAAACTCATTTATTCAAATCGATACCGTATGTAAGAGTTTTGCTCAAATAGAGGTTGTCAGCAATGTATCAATGAACATAGCAAAGGGAACAATCCTTGGCATTATGGGTTCTGACGGTGCAGGCAAGTCAACTCTGTTAAGGATGATGGCAACTATGATAAAACCATCTTCCGGTAAAATTTTTATAGACGGCCTAAATGTAGTGTTACAAAGGAAAAAGATAAAATCCATCATAGGGTATATGCCCCAGCGTTTCGGGCTTTACAAGGACCTGACTGTTGGCGAAAACCTCAATTTTTTTATGGATATATTCGGCATTGCTACGGCAGACAGAAACGACATGAGGGATCTTTATCTTGGCTTTTCTAATCTGCTCCCTTTTATAAATCGATTAGCCGGAGATCTTTCCGGCGGAATGAAACAAAAACTTGCCCTTGCCTGTGTCTTGGTTCATAGACCCAGGGTTCTTATATTAGATGAGCCGACAAATGGCGTAGACCCGGTATCCAGAAAGGAGTTCTGGGAAATGCTTTTCCAGATGAAGAAACAGGGCATGACCATTATAGTATCTACTGTATATCTGGATGAGGGAGAATTATGTGATAAGCTTGCGCTAATGCATAGTTCTAATCTGCTGGCCTTTGATGTCCCTAATAAAATCCAGTCAGGATTTTCTAACTTAGAGGAGGCCATAATCCATCTTATCGAAGGGGTGGATGATGAACTCATTCATGACGACTTCAAACTCTAATATAATTTTTGTAAAAGATCTAAAAAAGGTGTTTGGTCAGTTTGTGGCCGTTAACAACATCTCTTTTTCAGTGAAAAAAGGTGAAGTTTTTGGTTTTCTCGGTTCAAACGGTTCAGGTAAATCTACAACTATCCGCATGCTATGCGGAATTCTTACGCCTACTTCCGGGTCGGGGATGGTAGCAGGCCATGATATAAACTCAGAGCCGGAGGAAGTTAAAAAATCTATCGGTTATATGTCCCAGAGGTTTTCCCTTTATGAAGATTTAACTCCCATTGAGAATATACGGTTTTATCTGGGAATCTATATGGTGCCGATAAATCAATGGGATGAAAGGATTCAATGGGTCCTCGATCTTTCTCGACTAAAAGAGGTACGCAACAGGCCTGTAAGGGAATTACCTCCTGGATGGCATCAAAGACTGGCCTTAGGGTGTGCCTTGCTTCATAAACCGGAAATGCTTTTCCTTGATGAACCTACCTCCGGGGTTGATCTAATCTCCCGCCGTCATTTTTGGGATTTTATTGGAAATTTGGCTCAGAGTGGGATTACTATTTTTATGACCACCCATTATATGGATGAGGCGGATTTTTGTCAAAGAATAGCTGTAATTGATAAGGGGGAAATCATAGCTATTGGCAGCCCATCGTCAATAATAGGTGATACAATGCCGAATTCCGGCAAGGCAACCTTTAAGGATGCCTTTATTGAGTTAGTTTCCCGTAGGGCAAATACTCGGTAGATTACCCCGACGCCTCGCTCTAGGGTTGTATATGAAAGAAACTTATAAGTCTCATAAGAGAGGAATATTTGAGAATCGTTAACATTAAGGCCTTTGCAAGAAAAGAATTTTATCATTTGATAAGGGATTTTCGAAGCCTGTATCTATCCTTTGTCATACCCCTTGCCTTAATTCTTCTTTTTGGATACGCCTTGAGTTTAGATGTTGACAATATCAAGACCGTAGTAGTTGATCATGACAAAACAGAGTTAACAAGAGATTTTATCCAAAAATTAGGGGCGTCATCCTATTTTAATATTATTTGTAACCTCTCAAACACACAAGAGGTTACAAGATTTATTGATAATGGATTAGCAACAATGGCGGTTATTATTCCACCAGGGTGGACGAGTGACATAAAGGCTGAAAGAAAGGCCTCTATGCAGGTATTGCTCGATGGAAGCGACCCGAATTTTGCAAGTTTATCCAGAGGGTATTTAAGAATATTTGTCAATAAATATAATAATAAGAGGTTAATTGATTTTCTAAATGAGAGGGGAAAAGCAAGGATAAAAGCCCCGATTGATGGCCTGATAAGGGTGTGGTTTAATGAGGACCTTGAAAGCAGAAATTTTATAATACCTGGAATAATTGCTCTGATTGTTATGATTGCCGGGGCTATGATGACCTCCCTTGTGATTGCCAGAGAATATGAAAACGGTACCATGGAGACCATAATGTCTCTTCCTGTTGAGGCAAGTGAGTTTTTATATGGCAAGGCTGTTCCGTATTTTTTTATAGGAATGACGGATGTGCTTATAGCTGTTTTTATGGGACAGATACTGTTTGGCGTAGTTGTGCGATCCAGTTTTTGGCTGCTGTTGCTTGCATCGTCTATTTATCTTTCAGCTGCATTGAGTCTGGGTCTTTTTATTTCCATAACAACGAAGTCTCAACTTGTTGCAAACATAGCCGCTGTTCTCGTTACATATCTTCCATCATTGCTGCTTTCGGATTTTGTCT